>WGAX01000164.1 GCA_015494595.1 Nitratiruptor sp. | reverse complement strand
CAGATTTGAAATAGAGTATGAGCGTAGCTACTGGAGCGCTTATAAAAGGTTGGATTTTAACTTCTACAACAGCCAGTTTGCTGAAGCAGCTCTTGGCAAACCAAAACCAAAGCAGTGGCACGATAGCAATACATTGAGAGTTGGACTTATGCACAAAAACACCCCAAAACTTACCACAATGTACGGCTTAGCCTATGATGAGACGCCAATACCAAGTGATAAAGTGGGTTTTGAGTTGCCAGATGCTGATGCCATTATCCTCTCTTTTGGGGCAATCTACAAATATAGCGACAATATACATTTTGGCGTAAGCTATCTCTATGATCATAAAATCTCTCGCACCATTACTCTTATGGATCGCAATGCTAATGGTATTGTGGGCAAATTCTCCAATACGCGGGCACATCTATTAAATTTTGCTTTTAATTACAGGTATTAAAATGTTTGAATATCGTTATAGCAGTTTTTATGAAGTATTGCACCATCACGCCCAAAAGCACCCAAAAGCTGTAGCTTATTTTGTTAATGATCACAAAATAAGTTTTGAAAAAATGCTTCACAAAGTTGATGCATTTGCCAGATTTTTGGAATTTATTGGAGTAAAACCAGGGGATAAAGTAGCTCTCTATCTTGCCAACTCTTTGGAATTTATTATAGCACTGCTAGGAGCACAAAAACTGGGCGGCGTAGTGGTGCCAATCAACAACTTCCTAAAAGAGGAGGAGGTAGTTTACATCCTTAATGATGCAGAGGCTAAAATCCTTGTAGCAAGTGCCGAATTTTCAAAAGAGTTGCAAAACATATTCTTCTGTACGCAGGTAGAAAAAATTATCTGGGAGGGGGAGTATAATGGGCTTGATGAGAAAAATATTGCCTTTAGCGAAATTATAGCCAATCTAGAGTCCCATGAAAAAGTTGCCCATACCACCGACATAGATAATTTGGCATTTATTATCTACACCTCAGGTACTACTGGCAAACCAAAAGGAGCAATGCTAAGCTATCGCAATATCTTCTCTAATATTTTAGGTATAGAAAAGCTTTTGCAAATTACACCAAAAGAGCGATTCATCGTCTATTTGCCAATGTTTCACTCCTTTAGTCTTACGGTAACTGTGCTGATGCCTCTTTATTTTGGATCGCCTCTTGTCATTATTCGATCAATTAGACCATTTTCCAATATCATCAAGCAGGTACTGTTTAAGCGTGTTACGATCTTTACAGGTGTGCCTGATGTCTACAACGCCCTCTCAAAAGCCAAACTTCCTTGGTATTTCCACTTCTTCAACAAAGTCAAATTTTATGTTAGCGGAGCTGCAGCACTGCCAGAAGAGACGCTGCTAAGATTTAAAAAGAGGTTTAAAAAAGGAGTCCTGCTGGAGGGGTATGGGCTTAGCGAATGCTCTCCTGTGGTAGCTGTAAATCTACCCCATAAGCAAAAACCAAAATCGGTAGGTCCAGCAATTCCTGGAGTAAGCGTAAAGATAGTGGATGAGGATATGGTGGAGCTGCCAAGAGGGGAGATTGGAGAGATTATAGTCAAGGGCGATAATGTAATGCAAGGCTACTGGAAGCGTCCGGAAGCTACAGCCGAGACGATTGTCAATGGCTGGCTCAAAACCGGAGATTTAGGCTATATGGATGAGGAGGGATTTATCTATATAGTCGATCGCAAAAAGGATCTCATTATCTCCAAAGGGATCAACATCTACCCAAGAGAGATTGAAGAGGTTTTAATGAAAAATCCTCACATCAAAGCAGCAGCTGTTATTGGCGTACAAGATGAAAAGAGCGGCGAAGTGCCAGTAGCTTATATTGAGCTTGAAGATCAAGCCTCTATTGGAGTAAATGAAATCAAGCAGTACCTGCGCGAGCATTTAGCAAATTTTAAGATTCCAAAAGCTATCTATATTATTGATGAGCTTCCCAAAAATGCCACTGGCAAAGTATTAAAAAGAGTGCTTAAAGAGAGGCTAAAAAAATGAAAATAGCAGTAGTAGGAGGCGGAGGCGTAGGGGGATATATGGCTGCAAAACTTAGCCGACACTACCCAACAACACTCATTACCCAATCGCTTCAAAAACTCTGTCTTATAGAAAATGGTGTACAAAAAGCTTACCATCCATTCATTACAAAAAAACCCAAAGAGCACTACGATCTCATTATCTTTGCTACCAAAAGCTTTGTGCTGGAGCAGCGGGCACAAGAGCTTGTACCTTTTGCCCACAAAGATACGCTGGTTTTACCACTGTTAAATGGTATAGAGCCCTACTATCTGCTCAAAAAGCTCTTTGCCAATGTACTCAAAGGAGCAATCTATATCTTAGCGCATAAAACTTCACAAGGCTGCATTGCAATAGAGGGAAAAGGTGCCCTTGTGGTGGTAGAGCCAAATAAGACTATTGCTCAAATCTTTGAAAAAAGCTCTATCAAATATAAAATGCCCCACGACATTGACAAGGCAATTTGGCAAAAGTATCTCTTTATCGCCGCCACTGCCGCCCTCACCTCCCTTTATAATGCTAGCTTTGGAGAGATTGCCCAAAAACATAAAGAGGAGTTTATCACACTTCTTGATGAGATTGCCCACATAGCCAAACAGCACTTCAATGTCACCCTCACACAAGAGGATCAACAAAAAGCTCTGCAGCTACTGCAAAAGTCTCCCTACGAAGCTAAAAGCTCAATGCAAAGAGATTTTGCCAAAGGAGAGTGTGGAGAGCTTGACAATCTTATAGGTTTCCTCGCCCCATACTCCCAAAAGATTGACAAGCTCTACCATACACTACGCCAAAAGTGCATCTGAATAGATTTCAGCAATCTCTTTAGGAGATTTGCCCATCATTTTGGCCATATCTTTCCAGCTTGTAAAATCTCCCTGCTCAATTTTTTGGGCAATCTGCAGTAATTTGCCATATATATTATCCCCCGTAGTCAAAGCCTCTACTACCTCTTTATCTACAAAAGGGAGCTGTTTTTCTATCTCCTCTTTTGTTGCTCCAAAAAGATCCTCTAACAGCGAGAGAACACCTGTTAGATGAGCTTTATCTTCATCAAGCCCCCAGCGTCTTGCTGCAAAAGATAAAAAATTTGCCCTACTCTTTGCCAAAGCCAACTTTGGATTAGAAGCAACATCATCCCCTTTTTGAGCATACAAAGTGAGCAAAATCCATTTTTTAAAATTTCTCAACCCCAAATAGATGAGGGCTTCTCGCACAGAAGAGATCTGTTTTCTCAAAGCAAAAAAGGAGGAGTTGACAAGTTTGATAATAAGCAAAGACAACTCTGGATCTTTACGCAGCTTCTCTACAATAAGGTCAAACTCATCCTCTCCCATACCCCACAGTTCAAGAAGTTTTTTTCTACTTGGCAGTAAAGCTTTTTGGGAGCTCTCTTCAGGCTCTACAAAGAAGTACCCTTGAAAAAGCTCAAAACCGATCTCTTTACACCGCTCATACTCCTCTTTGGTTTCTACCTTCTCTGCCAAAGACTTGATCCCAAAATGTTTGAGTGCGTCTACATACTCTTTAAGTCTCTTTCTATCTACTTTGGGATCGCGCAGATCAAATTTCACAATATCAAATAGATAAAAATAGTCTAGATATTTCTCAAAATTGTGCTCATTGGCCACAAAATCATCTAAAGCAAGAGTGTAGCCCTCCTTTTTATACTTCTCCAAACGCTCTACCACATACAAAATCTCAACATCTTCCAACACCTCAATAACAAAATCCTCTTTTGGCAAAATCTCCACACCGCCGCTCTTTATAAAAAGCTCATCCACATTAACAAACCCTTTGCCCCCATTCAACGCCTGTTTATAACCAGTCGATAAAAAAGCACTCAATAGAGCACTTGTGGCATAACGATTAGCTTTTGGATCATCTGGATCAATCTCTTGCCGAAAAAGAAGCTCATACCCTATTAACTGCTCACTCCTATCCAAAATAGGCTGTTTAGCAAAAACAATCTCTTTTGGCATTAGGCGATCCCACAAAGCTTAAGAAGTGCATTACTATCTGGCCTACGCTTGGCAAACGCTATAAAACTCTCCATTGCTCCTCTACTGCCTCCCTTACATAATACCTCTTGCAAATAGCTCTGAGCTATCTCATCATTATAAATTCCATTATCAACGAACATAAAAAAAGCATCAGCACTTAATACCTCTGCCCATTTATAGCTATAGTAACCTGCTGCATACCCTCCTGCAAATATATGAGCAAAACCCCATTGAAATTTATTATAAGGGGGAGGCTTTATTAAGCTTACCTCTTCTCTTACACTATCTAGCACCTTTTGCACATCTACAGGGTAGTGCATATGTATCTGCATATCAAAAAGTCCAAATTCAAGTTGCCTTAACATTGCCAAAGCGCTTTGAAAATTTTTCGCCTCTTTTAAGCGCTGCATCATCTCCTTTGACATCATTTTACCATTTTTATAGTGTTTTGCAAAAAGCTTTAAAACCTCCTCTTCATAGGCAAAATTTTCCAAAAATTGACTAGGAAACTCCACTGCATCCCACTCAACTCCTGCTATGCCGCTTACTGCTGGCTCTTTGACGGTACTCAAGAGATGATGCAAAGCGTGTCCCATCTCATGAAAGAGCGTCACCACATCATCTGCTCGCAAAAGACTAGGTTGCGTAGCAGTCGTTGGAGCAAAATTTGCCACAATATAGGCTATAGGATAGATTACCTCCCCTTTTGCATCGATATGGTGCTTTATCCACTCATCCATCCACGCTCCGCCTCTTTTGCCCTCTCTTGCCTCTAAATCTAAATATATTCTCCCCACTAATCTATCCGGTAATCTTATCTCATAGCAGCTAACACTCTCGTGCCATACCGGCGTCTCTATAGGGCTAAACTCAAGTTTAAAAAGCTTATGCAAAAAATTAAACAGCCCCTCAACTGTAGCGTTTTTTTCAAAATAGGGCTTATACTCCTCATCATCCACATTATAGCGGGCTTTTTTGAGTTTTTCGCTCCAATACGCTATATCATAAGCTTCCAACTCCCCTACAAATCCTTGCTCTTTGGCAAAGTTTTGCAACTCCTCTAACTCTCTTTTTGCTTGAACTCTGCTTTTTTGAGCAAGATTTTGCAAAAATTCCACCACCTCTTTGGGGCTTGTGGCCATCTTGGTAGCAAGGCTTAGCTGGGCATAATTTTCAAAACCCAACAGCTTTGCCTTTTTATGGCGCAGAGCTAAAATCTTTTCAATAAGCTCCTCATTTTGGGGAGCTCTTGTTACATAGGCTCTATAGAGCTCCTCTCTTTTTTGCCTATTGGGACCATAGCTCATATAGGCTATATAGCTGGGCTGCTTCAGAGTAAAGCGATACCCCTCAGGGCACTTTGCAGCCTCTAACAAAGAGTCTGGCATCCCTGCTACATCCTCTTTGGAGAGAATCATCTCATAACTATCGGTAGCTTTGAGCAGATTCTGCCCAAAAGCACTGCCAAGCTCACTTAGCTCAATATTTATTCTTTTTAGCTCCTCTTTTGCCTCTGGCTCTAAATCAACACCGCTAAGCCTAAACTCCAATAAAAAGTCCTCTACTACCTTTTTTTGCTCCTCATTGAGCCTAGCCGTATCAATCTGCTTTAAAGCCTCATAAATCTTCTCATTCTGCCCAAACTCTGTATGGTAGCGACTTAACTCTACAATCAACTCATTATAAATCTGCTCTGTAAGCTCACTATTTTTTACATAGTTTAAATGGGCAATGGGAGAGAATAAAAATCCTAGCTCCTCCTCCATCAACTGCAAAGGCCGTACAAAATTCTCATAACTTTTATTGGGAAGCTCAAGTAATCTTTGGATTGCCTCTCTATTTCTTTGTAGAGTCTCTAAAACTTTTCTCTTTTGCTCCTCTAAATTTGTCTCATTTACCAAAAACTCAGGAAACCGCATCCATACTCCTTTACTCTCTACCACCCCTCTTGTGTTACAATGCCATTTAATTACAATTTTAATATAAAAGGAGAGAAAATGAGAAGTATTTTTTCTTTAATATTTATTATCGGCTCACTTTTTGCACATATTAATTGGCAAAAGGATTTTCAAACAGCGTATACAAGGGCGTTGGAGGAGAAAAAACCGCTGTTTGTCTTTATGCAAAGAGTCGATCCTCCGTGTAGATGGTGTGAAAAAATGAAACACTCAACCCTCAGTGATACAAACATCTCCAATACTATTAATCAACACTTCATCGCCATCAAAGTCACAAGAGAAGATCAAAACTACCCCTCCTTTTTGTACTCCCAATATGTTCCTGCCATCTTTATCATCGAGCCCACCACTAATAAAATAGTAACAAGAGTCATTGGGTATTGGAATGTAGAGGATTTTCAGAGTGATTTGGATTATATTTTACGGCTACTCAAAAAATAGCTTTATCTTCCCATAATACAAACAAAAAGGAAATTTTAATATGAAACTCCTTGATGAGAGCAAAAAACAAAAAGCACTCCAGATGGCAAAGAGTTTAGCAGATACATTCCATCCCACAAAAGCAAAAGAGTTTATTCAAAAACATCAGAACGCTCAATGGTATAAAGATGCTTTACTGCTTTATGAAATGATAACCGATAAAGAGTACACAATTAGTAAAGAGCTCTATTTGGCAATAGCCGGAGCTCTTGCCTATGCAGTAATGCCAATGGATGTAATTCCAGATTTTATTCTAGGCTTGGGATTTTTGGATGATGCTTTTGTGATCAGTTTTGTTATAAAAAAATTTGCCGATGAAATTGCAAAATATAAAGCCTCTAAGGAGGAATTGAAAAATGTTAAAAAAACTTAAAGACACTGGTGTATCTAAAGCAGCACAAATTGCGATTAACAACTATATCAAGGAGTTTGGCACAGTAGAGTATTTAAAGCTCGATTCAGAGGCAAAAACTATGGAGATAGAGATAATGCTTGATGGGGAAATTGAGCCTCTAAGGGTAAAAGTTGGGCATTATGAGATTATCCAAGAAAACAATCAATATTTTTTAAAAGTGGAGCAAATCCAAACATCTAGAGCCTGGATTAATAGTATAGTATCTTCTTATCTGACTCATAAAACCTTCTCTATTCCAAGCAAATATGCTTCAATTATCGAAAAAATTATATAATAGTTCAACAAATTAGTACAGAAGGAGTCACTATGGCAAATACACCACCTATTTTCGATCCCACGCCAAAAATAAAACAGAGAGCTCGCATTAACTCAATGGAGCAGTATTGGCAGATGGTTGAAGATGCAAGGGAGGATTTTGAAGGATTTTGGGATAGGCTGGCAAAAGAGAAGATTGATTGGATTGAGCCTTATAGTAAAGTTTTGGATGAATCCAACGCACCCTTTTATAAGTGGTTTGTAGATGGCAAGCTTAATGTCTGTGAGCAGTGTATCGATAGACACTTAGAAAAACGCAAAAACAAAGCTGCTATTATCTGGGAGGGTGAACCGGGTGATAAGAGAGTCATTACATACTTGGAGCTCTTTTATGAAGTCAATAAGTTTGCAAACCTCCTTAGAAATAGATTTGGTATCAAAAAGGGCGATCGTGTTGTTATCTATATGCCAATGATTCCAGAAGCAGCCTTTGCAATGCTAGCGTGTGCAAGGATTGGAGCGATTCACTCAGTAGTCTTTGGCGGATTTAGCGCAGAAGCGCTGCGCGATCGCATCCAAGATGCCAAGGCTAAGCTAATTATTACCGCGGATGGAGCATACCGCAGAGGCAAGCCCTATATGCTCAAACCTGTAGTAGATGTGGCATTGGCAAAGGGTTGTGAGAGCGTAGAGGCTGTGTTAGTTGTTAGACGCAACAATGAAGAGATTAGCTGGCACGAGGGGCGCGATTACGATTATGAGCAGCTCATTGCCGATATGCCAAACAGATGTGAGCCAGAGATTATGGATAGCGAAGATCCCCTCTTTTTGCTCTACACCTCTGGCAGCACAGGCAAACCAAAAGGTGTACAGCACGCTCAAGCTGGCTACATTCTTTGGGCACAAACCACAATGGAGTGGGTCTTCGATATAAAAGATGAGGATACCTACTGGTGCACCGCAGATATTGGCTGGATCACAGGGCACACCTATATCGTCTATGGACCATTAGCAGCCGGAGCTACAACTGTGATGTATGAGGGAGTTCCTACCTATCCTGATGCTGGTAGATGGTGGAGAATGATAGAGGAATATAGAGTCAATCAGTTTTACACTGCCCCAACAGCTATTAGACTTTTGCATAAACTTGGCCCAGATGAGCCAGACAAATACGATCTAAGCTCTCTTTACATCCTTGGCACCGTTGGCGAGCCCATTAATCCAGATGCTTGGATGTGGTATTTTGAAAAAGTTGGCAAAGGAGAGTGTCCCATTGTTGATACCTGGTGGCAGACTGAAACAGGCGGGCATATGATAAGCCCGCTTCCAGGAGCTACACCTATCAAACCAGGCTCTGCCACATTTCCACTTCCTGGAATATTTGCAGAAATTATCGATGAAGAGGGTAACAAAAAAGAGCCCAACGAAAAAGGGTATCTATGTATCACCAAGCCTTGGCCTAGTATGATTCGCACCATCTGGGGCGATCCGGATAGATTTGTCAAAAGCTACTTTAGCACCTGCAAAAAAGATGGCAAGCCAGTGTACTTTAGCGGAGATGGAGCAATCTATGATGAAGAGGGCTACATCTGGATTACAGGTAGAATGGATGATGTGATTAATGTAAGCGGTCACAGGCTAGGCACCGCAGAGATTGAAGCAGCCAT
>WGAX01000163.1 GCA_015494595.1 Nitratiruptor sp. | reverse complement strand
GTGGAAAAGTAGGTCGGCGCCGGGCCAAGATAATATGCTCTGATTGTGACTTGCCTTCAGATTTTGACTTTCTTGATTTGCCTCCAATTATTTATCATGAACAATCAGTGATTCAAGCTGCTACTTTATCATTTCTTTTTCATTGCTGCTTTGGCTATTTTATCTTGAGCAACTACTCGCTTTTTGTTACCGAAAATTCGCCGTAAAGCCCCTTGATTTATCAATGGGGATATAAGGTGGCAAAAGAAGTTGAGAGGAAGTTTGTCTTCCTTGAAACTCTTTTGGTATAATTTCTTAAGGTTGGGGCATCAACCTTTGGCATAGGGGAAGTAAGACCCGACCATTGCTATAAACAATGGTCGGGCGTCCCCGCTTAAAGCCAGAATCCCCCGCCTTTAGGCGTGGGGAGTATGTCAAAATGCCAAGAAAAAAGGTTTTTGAATGGCAAAACTTTGGTCTGGTCGTTTTGAAAAGGAAGCAAGTAGGTTGCTTGATGAGTTTAATGCGAGTCTCCCTTTCGATAAAGAGCTGTTTCGTGAAGATATAGAAGGCTCTATTGCACATGCGAAAATGTTGGCAAAACAAGGAATTCTAAGCAATCAAGAGCGTGATAGCATCATAGAAGGGCTAAAAAGAATAGAAAAAGAGATAGAATCAGGCGATTTTACCTGGGATATTAGTGATGAAGATATTCATATGGCAATTGAAAAACGCCTTACACAGCTCATAGGAGATGCAGGCAAGAAGCTACATACTGCTAGAAGCAGAAACGATCAGGTAGCTACCGATTTTAGGCTCTATGTCCAAAAACAAAATCAAGAGTTTATGGGACAACTTAAAAATCTTATAGCTATTTTTGTAGATATTGCCAAAGAGCATAAAGAGACACTTCTGCCTGGTATGACACACCTTCAGCATGCTCAGCCTATTAGCTTTGCTTACCATATGCTAGCATATGCGAGTATGTTTAAAAGAGATTATGAAAGATTTAGAAGCTCATATGAGAGAAATAATGTTTCACCCCTAGGATGTGCAGCACTGGCGGGCACGCCTCACAATATTGATAGAGAGTTTACCGCAAAAGAGCTAGGATTTTATGCTCCTACTATAAATTGTCTTGATACGGTGAGTGATAGAGATTTTGCTTTAGAAATCCTTTTTAATATAGCCACAATGATGATGCATATAAGTAGGCTTGCTGAGGAGCTTATACTTTGGAGTAGTTATGAATTTAAATTTATTACCATTAGTGATGAGTATGCTACAGGAAGCTCTATTATGCCTCAAAAGAAAAATCCTGATGTACCAGAGCTTTTACGTGCCAAAACGGGAAGAGCATATGGTAATTTAATGAGTCTTTTAACTGTTATGAAAGGTTTACCGCTTGCGTACAATAAAGATATGCAAGAGGATAAAGAGGGGGTATTTGATAGTGTTAAGCACGCTAAGCTCTCTTTGGCAATTTTGCAAAAGGTGTTAAAAACTATGCATATAAACAGGGATAAAATGGCAGAAGCTGCAAAAGTTGGGCATCTAAGCGCTACTGATTTGGCAGACTATTTGGTAGAAAAAGTGGGTATTCCTTTTAGAGAGGCGCACTTTATTACAGGTAAAGCTGTAGCGTTGGCTGAAAAGTTGGGTAAAGATATTAGTGAGCTAAGTTTTGAGGAGCTCAAAACCATTGATAGTAGGATTAAGCCCGATGTAGTGCACTATTTGGATCTTCAAAATTCTATGAATGCTAGAAACTCTTTTGGAGGCACTAGTACAAATCAGGTGCAACAACAGATAGAGTATTTTGAAAAATTTTTGCGTAAAGCCCCTTGATTTATCAATGGTGATATAAGGCGATAAAAGAGTTGAGAGGGGCTTGCTCCCCTTGAAACTCTTTTTATTGTGGTGTTAAGCTATAATATGAATATGAAGTGTAAAGCAATACGCACCTACAAATATAAGCTCTACCATACAAAGAGATTGAAGCATATTGACAAAACTATCGATATAGCTGGAGTTATCTACAATCACTGCATAGCGTTGCCCAAACGCTACTACAAGCTCTATGGCAAACATCTCAATAAATTCCAACTCCAAAAACATCTCACCAAACTGAAAAAACTTCCAAAGTATGTGTATTGGAAACAAGTCCCATCGCAGGCCATTTAAGATATTACCGATAGAATAGACAAAGCCTATAAGCTCTTTTGGAAAAACAAAAAGCAAGGCATCAAATCATCTCCTCCCTCATTTAAAAAAATCAAATCCTACAAAAGCTATACGCTCAAACAGGCTGGATACAAAATAGAGGGT
>WGAX01000162.1 GCA_015494595.1 Nitratiruptor sp. | reverse complement strand
GCTCTCGTACACTCTTTTACTATACCACCCCCCTTCGCTACTGGGCAAAAGCGATTAAAAGCAAAAAGAGAGCCTTTGATTTTACTCTTTTTGTACTCTTTTCCCTCTTTCCGGTAGCTACCATATTCTTTATAGCAATTATTGGGATTAGCAATCCTCGCTATGAAAAGAGGAATACCTTTATCCCTACCCTTTTACTTATTGCGATCTACTTTGGCTCAAGCTTTGCTTTAGCAAAAGCTCTTACCTTTGGAGCACTTTTGCTCTTTCCTCTTTGGCTCATAGTGGGCTATCTTCTTTATAGACAGCTTATAGTAAAAAGATATTAAAATGAGAGTAAAAGCAGTTATTAGTTATGATGGGAGTAGATTCAATGGCTTTCAATCCCAAAAACATACCACCAATACCGTTATGCACCAACTCCAAAGCGCTTGCAAAAGGGTTGGCATTGATTCCAAAATTATAGGAAGCGGGCGTACAGATGCCGGGGTACACGCTACGGGACAGATAATTCACTTTGATCTTCCCCCCTTTTGGTCTGATATAGCAAAGCTTCAACGCTATCTCAACAGCTATCTTGCACCCTATATTGCTATAAAAAGAGTAGTACCGGTTTCCAACGATTTTCATGCACGCTATAGCGCTAAAAGAAGGGCTTATCGCTATATCGTATCCAAAAAACCTCCAAATGTTTTTGAAGCAGCTTATAGAAGCTACTTTTTTATAAATCCTAAAATCTGCAAAGAGGCTTTAACACTCTTTCTTGGCAGACACGATTTTCGTTATTTTTATAAAACTGGCAGCGATACCAAAACCACCATTCGCACTATCTATAAAGCTCGGCTCTATGAGCAAAAAGATTCCTATATTATCTACATTGAAGCCGACGGCTTTTTAAGAGCTCAAATCCGTATGATGGTAGATGCTGTGCGTAAAGTATCAAACACTGCTCTTACCCTTACTCAGCTGCAAGAGCAGCTTGAGGCAAAAAAGCAGTTTAGCTCTAGCCTCGCCCCGCCAAATGGTCTTTATCTATGCCGCGTTATCTACTAAACAAACGCTGCACTCATATATCCAACCACTGCACTTGTATCTCCGCTTGCATCTGCACTTGTGCGATAATCTAAAACTCTCGCTCTCAACCCCAAAGCTTTTGCAGCCAAAATGATAGCTTCTACCCCAATCTTACCGCAAGCCTCACAACCATTATGCAGCTCTTTTACATCTAAATCGTGTATCGCTTTAAGACAGTGTAGATCAAGGGCTTCTGCCTCTTTAAGTGAATAATAATGACTAAGGTCGGTGCTAATTACAATAGCATTCTGCTCATCACTCAAAATTGCCTCACAAATTTTAGCTAAATATGAAGGATCTATATCACCATATACCAACTCTACTACGCTACTTTGAGGAAGATAGTGATGGATAAAAGGCATCTGGGTCTCTGTACTATGCTCTGCATGGGCTTGAGGAAGAAACTCTATCTCAAAGAGATTCATAAGATGTTTAATATACTCTTTATCAATAGGCAAATCACCACAAGGTGTCTCATAACTATCAAAAAGGCTAGCACTCACTCCTGGCACATAGATGCGATGGCTTGGACCAATGACTACTACTCTTTTGGGCTTACTGTTTGCTAAGAGCCTATGAGCAATATTGGCAGTAAATCCGCTATAGATATAGCCAGCGTGAGGAGAGATAATAGCTCTTGGCTTTATAGCTAATACATCAGAATTTACAAGGGCTTTTTCTAAGATGGAGTTAAATTGGGCGATCATAGATTCAATCTCACCACACTCTGCAGGATAAAAAGCTCCTGCTACACTCATTGCTCTTTTCATTTTATCCTCCCTACTGTATAATTGCATCAATGAAAAATTTACAAACCTTTTTAGCAATAGTTATAATTATAACATTATATAGGGCTTTTGTTCTTCTGCATAGCGGTATCAATCTGTATGTGGATGAGGCTTACTACTGGGGATGGAGCAAGGAGCTTGCTTTTGGCTACTACTCCAAACCTCCAATGATTGCTTGGGTTATTGCTCTTTTTACCAACATATGCGGTGATAGTGAATTTTGCATCAAACTACCTTCACTTATACTCTATCCCATCACCTCTATATTTGTTTACCTCATAGCAAAAGAGCTTTTTGATAATAAAGTCGCCTTTTATAGTGCTCTTGTCTTTATCACTTTACCGGCAGTTTCTATGAGCTCGCTTATAATCTCTACCGATGTGGTGCTGCT
>WGAX01000161.1 GCA_015494595.1 Nitratiruptor sp. | reverse complement strand
GTACCAATTATTGCACTTTTGATTGGTGGATGGATGATCTATCGTTACTATGCCAAAATGGGACCAGAGATCGTAATCTACTTTAAAAAGAGCGGAGGATTGGAGCCAAAACACTCTTTTATCAAATTTCGCGATGTTAAAGTGGGCAGTATCAAAAGGGTAGAGCTTGCACGAGATGGTAAAAAGGTCTTTATCTATGTTTTTATCAAAAAGCCCTATGATCGTTTTGTTAATTGCTCTACCAAGTTTTGGAATCTTAAAGCTGTTGATCTAAAAATTGCTGAAGAGGGTCTTAAAATGAAGATGGGCTCTCTTTCTCAACTCCTTTTTGGTGGTATTGCCTTTACTACCAAAGATCTGTATGCCAAAAAGAGTCAAGAGCCCTTTTGGCTTTTTGCAAGTGTGGATGAGGCACTGCATAAGAGATTGGGGCAAAAGAGAGTATTGTATAAACCATTTTTGATGCATTTTAGTAAAGGAGTAGGTTATTTGGAGGTAGGATCAGCAGTGAAACTGCAGGGATTTAGGGTAGGAGAGGTGGCTGATATGCACTCAAAACTTGTAGATAAGCATATTGAGGCAGATGTTATAGCAAAAATTGATGTGAATGCTCTAGGCGATATAGCAAAACTTGTACACAATGGACTAAAGGCAAGACTTGCTTCGGCAAATATTTTGACAAAGAGTCTCTATGTTGAGCTCTTTTTTGCTCAAAACCCAGGTATACTCAAAAAACAAGATAGCTACTATGTTCTGCCTACTGTAGGATATAGGGGGAATGTCTTGTATGAGGAGCTTGTAGCAATCTTGCATAAACTCCAAAAGTTGCCTATTGAGCAGGCTCTTAACACTTTTTCTCAAACTCTAAAAAAGAGTAGCGAGCCTTTAACACAAACACTCAAGGAGATAACCCTTCTATCTAAAGATTTGCGTACTATTGTAGAGAGTAATGCTACAAAAGCTCTTCCCCAATCTTTGCAGTTGAGTCTAAGCTCTTTGCAAAAGAGTTTGCATGCTATAAGTACGCTGGCAAAAGATTACTCTAAAAACTCCCTCTTTGCAGCACAGCTCTCTACTACGCTGCACGATATTGATAAAGCGAGTAAAGCGTTGCAAAAGTTTTTGCTCAAGCTGGAGAAAAAACCTAACGCTTTGATTTTTGGGGAGTAGATGCGAAAAATTGTTATAGCTATTCTTCTGCTTTTTAGTGGTTGTGCACAAAAAAAGACCTATTATGCTCCCCATATTCCATTGCAAAGCTGCTGTAGTAAGCAGCTAGTTATAGGAGTAGAAGATGTAGAGGTGCCTGATTATCTTTTACAAGATAGAGTTGTTGTAAAAGAGGCAAAAGAGCATTTTATCCCTTTTCGCTTCGTTGAAGATCCTAGAGAGAGTCTTACAAAAGCTTTTATAGAGTTTTTGCAAAACTATTTTCAAGGAGCCACTATTTTTCACTATCCTTGGCAGGGGGGGCAAACTTCTTGCAAAGTCGCTTTGGCTCTTGATGCTCTCTATATACAAAAGGGCTCTCTTTTTCTTGTAGCCTCTTTGAGGATCAAGCAGAAAGTAGCCCATTTTCTCATAAAAGAGCCTATCGATACATTGCCTAAGGCAGTTGACAGGGCATTGAAGAGACTTTTTATACAAGCGGCTCAAGCGGTAGATAGATCTTGTCAATGAGCTCTTTGTATTCTGCTTTTACATTGCTATCTGCCGTAATGCCTCCTCCGCTTCTAAAGATAGGTTTTGTGCCATTTTCTATGTAGCGAATAATGACTGCGCTATCAAGATTTTTGCCATCAAAATAGCCAAAAATTCCCGTATAAAAGCCTCTGGGCTCTAGCTCAACCTTTTGAATAATTTCACAAGTAGATCTTTTTGGTGTGCCGCTGATACTGCCAGCAGGTAGAAGTGTGTCAAAAATCTCTGTAAGATGGCTTGGCCAGTTGCCTGGAAGCTCTCCTGCGATGTGGCTGGATACTTGCAGAAGTTTTCCTCCCTCAATTCTTTCTATATAGCGAAATCTCTCTACTCTTACGCCTTTTGCTACCATATTGAGATCATTGCGCAGTAGATCCACCACCATTGTATGCTCTGCCATCTCCTTTTGGTTGGATAGGATTTTCTCTTTTGCATTGCTAATGGAGGCATCAATAGTGCCTTTCATCGGATAGGTGGATATGGTATTGCCCTCAATTTTGACAAATCTCTCAGGCGAGAAGCAGATAAATCGACCTTGAAAGTAGAGTTTAAATTTGGCTTTTGTAGCAAGAAATGTCTCAAAAAGGGAGTGGGAGAGCACAATTGGGGTGCCAAAAGTGAGATTGAGCAGGTAGGTGTTGCCTTTGTGGATCTGCTTTTGTACCTCATCAAAGGCCTTTTTATAGATCTCAAAAGCTATGGGCTCTTTGTGTAAAATTTTTGGCTGCAGTGCAAGGGGTGAGAAGTTGCGAAAAGAGGGAGTTTGAAAGTAGATGTCTTTGAGCTCTTGAATAGGAGCAACAAATATCCCCTTTTTCTCATAGTCAATCACAAAGAAAAAGGGCTCACCTCTAGCCCCATAGAATGAGAGTCTATCCATTTATAAGATAATCGAGTACCGCCATACGCACCGCTACACCGTTTTTGACCTGCTCTAATACTTTGCATCGTGGATCTGCTAATACCTCATCGCTTATATCGATATTGCGATGCACTGGACCCGGATGCAAAATAATTAAATCCTTATCTTTAATAAGCTCTTTTGTGATACAAAAATCACTCCCGTAATCACGCAACGATGCATAAATTGGGTAGGTGTGGCGCTCTGTTTGGGTGCGAAGACTCATAATAGCATCTACTTTGTCAATCACCTCTTTGAGATTGTAGCTAAAAGGCAGAGAGGTTTGAGGTAAGAAGTGGGGAGGTGCCACTAAAATTACCTCCATTCCAAAGCGCCTTAAAAGCTCGATATTGGAGTTTGCCACACGGCTATTTTTAATATCTCCTACTATTGCTATTTTTTTGCCTTGGACATCGCCAAAATGTTGTAAGAGGGTAAAGAGATCCAGTAATGCCTGGGTAGGGTGAGCGTGGGCTCCATCACCTCCATTGATTAAAGAGCAGTTGATATGCCTAGCCAAAATTGCTGGCACGCCAGAGTTTTTATGCCTTATTACGATGGCATTTGGTCCCATGGCATCTAGATTTGCAGCAGTATCAAAGAGGGTTTCACCCTTTTTGGTGGAGCTTTTGCTTACATCTAGATTAACCACTTGTGCTCCAAGCCTTTTGGCAGCTACCTCAAAGCTGCTTCTAGTTCTTGTGGAGTTTTCAAAAAAGATAGTGATAATAAGTCTCTTTTCTAGTAGTTGGGGACTCTCTTGTAAAAAGTGTTGCGCTTTGCTAAAAATAGCCCTTATTTCATGCTTTTGTAAATCTTTTGTGCTGATGAGATGTTTTGCCATTTCACAATCATTTCACATTTTTTTGCTATATTATACAAAAAAAGGAGGCTATAATGAAAAAGGTGGTAATTCTCGTAGCCTTTGCTCTTATAAGTACAACAATGGCAGAAGTAATCACTTTTACAAAGAGAGTGCCTGTATATAAAAGTGTAGAGGTAAGCCGTTATGTAACAGAGCGAGTACCTTATGAGGAGTGTTGGGAAGAGGAGGTACCTGTTGAGTATGATAGAGGAGGGGGCGATGAGACTCTAGGAGCGCTTATTGGAGGCGCAGCAGGAGGTGTGCTTGGACATCAAATAGGTGGAGGTAGTGGTAAAACTGCTGCTACTGTGGGGGGAGCGATTATTGGTACACTTATTGGCAAAAATTTAGCCAAAAGAAGAGAGTATCCAGGCTATCGTGTTGTACGACGCTGTAGAACAAGGTATAAAGAGAGTGAGAGAAGGATTGCGGAGTATAAAAACTATGCAAGGGTAATGGGTAAAACGATTATACGCTATAGTGATAGACCTCTACGCTATATACGCGTGCATGTAACTGTTGAATACTGAAGATAACTCTAGAGGTACCTCATTGAAATAGGCTTCATAAAAGGGGTGAGTGATTTTGAAATACTCATCCCTATCCTCATAGAGATTGACATACCACCAAAAGGGCAGATCTCTTTTTTGCAGAGCCTCCATACTCAGCAGCGTCTGATTGATGCAGCCAAGCTTAGAGGGTGTGACCAAGAGGGTAGGAGCATCTAAATCTTTGATTAAGTCTATCATAAAGTAATCTTTCTCAATTGGCACCATCAACCCTCCAGCCCCCTCAATAAAGAGAATATCGCATCTACTTTGTAAAATAGCTATTTTCTCTTTGATATAGCCAATATCAATAATAGCACTCTTTTTTGCTACAAAAGGGGCCGCAGGGAGCTTAAATTGATACGGTACAATATCATCAATAGTTATATCACTTAAGTTTGGGTTCAAATCTTGACTTTTTCTTAAAAGTTTGCTACCATCTGCAGGACTGCTCATAACCCCCGTTTCAATAGGCTTGATTGCTGCAACCTTATATCCAAAATTGTGAGCTATCTGTAGGAGTTGCAGTGTGGTGTGAGTTTTGCCAACGCCTGTATCTGTAGCAGTGATAAAAAGCTGCATTGCTACCCTTTTGCTTTTTAAAAAAATTATACTAAAATATGGGAAAATAGGAAGTAAAGAGGAGTACGGTGGCGGTTAAGGAAGAGGTAAAAGAGACAACATCTTTAAAAGAGCCTAAGAAGTATAAAGTATTTTTGCTTAATGACGATTATACGACAATGGATTTTGTAGTGGATATACTTTGTGAAGTTTTTCACAAAAGCTATGAGGAAGCAGTCAATATAATGTTGACGATTCACAAACAGGGAAAAGGGCTATGTGGGGTATATACCTATGAGATAGCTGAAACCAAAGTGGATCAGGTGCATCGTTTAGCTAGAGCCAATCAGTTTCCGCTTAAAGCGGTGATGGAGGAAGAGTAATGATTAGTAACCAATTAAATTCGATTTTTAAAGAGGCTGTGCGTTTTGCTAAAAGGCATAGACACGAATATTTGACGGTAGAGCATGTCTTTTTGGCGCTCCTCAATAATAGAGAGGGAGAGGCTATTTTAAAAGAGGCTGGAGCCGATATTATTACACTCAAAAAGAAGCTTATCCAGCATCTAGAATCCACCCTCAAGCCTTTGCCTGAGAATGTGGTACGAGAGCCTTTTGAGACAGTTGCACTTTCAAGAGTGATTGAGAATATGATTCGCCATATTCAAAGCGCTGAGAAGAAAGAGGCTACTGTGGGTGATCTTTTGGCAGCTCTTTTTGATGAAGAGCACTCCTATAGTGTCTATCTGCTTAAAGAGCAGGGCATTAGTAAGCTTGATATTTTAGAGATTATCTCCCACCACAAAGAGGTGATAGAGCATAAAAGCAAGAAAGAGAAAAAGCAAGAGGACTCCTATTTGGAGAAGTTTACTATTGACCTGTTGGAAGAGGCAAGAGAGGGCAAAATAGATCCAGTCATTGGAAGGGATAAAGAGATTGAGCGGGTCATGCAGATACTTTGTCGGCGCAAGAAGAACAACCCTTTATTAGTGGGAGAGCCGGGTGTTGGTAAAACTGCTATTGCTGAAGGTTTAGCCCTTAAAATAGCCAATGATGAGGTGCCAGATATTTTGCAAGGCTCAAAACTCTACTCTTTGGATATGGGCTCGCTTCTTGCAGGTACCAAGTATCGGGGAGATTTTGAGAAGCGCCTAAAAGGGGTGATTGAGGAGCTTAAATCTATCCCAAAAGCGATTCTCTTTATTGATGAGATACATACAATTGTAGGAGCCGGTGCTACGCAGGGGGGAAGTATGGATGCTTCCAATATGCTTAAACCCGCTCTTGCAAGTGGAGCAATCAGATGTATTGGAGCTACCACATATAGTGAGTTTCGTAACTTCTTAGAAAAAGATAGAGCTCTAAGTCGGCGCTTTGCCAAAGTAGATGTGAAAGAGCCAGATCTTGAGACTACCTTTAAGATTCTTAAAGGTCTTAAAGATAAGTATGAAAAACATCATAAAGTTAAATATCAAGTAAGCGCTCTAAAAAGTGCGGTGGAATTGAGTGATAAATATATTAATGACAGGCAGCTGCCGGATAAAGCTATAGATCTCATTGATGAGGTGGGGGCGAGCTTTTGGCTAAGGAAGAAGCGTAGAAGTGTAGTAACAGTCAATGATATAGAGGATGTCCTGGCTAAAATGGTGGGGCTGCCTCCACAGCGTGTAACTAGCGATGATTTAGAGATTTTGCAAAATCTAGAGAGCAGGCTTAAAAGGAGTGTGTTAGGGCAGGATGAGGCAGTAGATACTATTGCGATGGCAATTAAACGATCGCGAGCAGGTCTCAATCCACCAGACAAACCGATTGGATCATTTCTTTTTGTAGGTCCTACAGGGGTGGGAAAAACTGAATTGGCAAAAGAGTTGGCAAGAGTGCTTGGAGTGCATTTTGAGCGCTTTGATATGAGTGAATATATGGAAAAGCATGCAGTCTCTAGACTTATTGGTGCTCCTCCTGGATATGTTGGGTATGAGGAGGGAGGACTTTTGACTGAAGCTATTCGCAAGCATCCATATACTGTGCTTTTGCTGGATGAAATCGAAAAGGCGCATCCAGATCTTATCAATATTTTGCTGCAGGTGATGGATAATGCAACTTTAACAGATAATAACGGCAATGTGGCAGACTTTAAACATGTCATTCTCATTATGACATCCAATGTAGGAGCTACTGAAGCCAATGTTATGGGATTTAAAAAAGAGTCTGTAAGCAAATTTGATGAAGCGCTTAAATACCACTTTACGCCGGAGTTTCGCAATAGATTAGATGCCATCGTGCGCTTTAAGCCTTTAACGATCGATATAGTGGAGGGAATTGTAGATAAGTTTATTAAAGAGCTCAATGAGCAGCTAGACAATAAAGGGATTTTTCTCACTCTTAGCAAAGAGGCGAAACGCTATCTGGCACAAAAGGGGTATAGTCCAGAGTTGGGAGCAAGACCGCTTGCTAGAGTAATTAGTGAAGAGATTAAAACGCCTTTGACCAATGAGATCCTTTTTGGCAGCCTCAAAGAGGGGGGTAGAGTAGAAGTAGTGCTAAAAAATGGTACACTGGATTTTGCTATTCCATGAATTTCATTCCGCGTCTAAGCCCTTTTGATCACAATTTTCCCGATCCTAGATTTGCCAGCAAAGAGGGGATTGTGGCCTATGGGGGCGATCTCAATCCCAATCGCATTTTGGCAGCCTACAAAAGAGGGATTTTTCCTTGGTATAGCGAGGGGGATCCTATTTTGTGGTGGTCGCCAGATCCTAGATTAGTGCTCTATCCCCAAGATCTCAAAATTTCTCGATCTTTAAAAAAGAGTCTTAAAAAATTTGAAGTTGTAACCGATACCAATTTCTGCTCTGTAATTCAATCTTGTAGAGATCTGCGTCAAAAAGAGGGTACCTGGATTTTGCCAGAGATTATAGAGGTTTTTTGCGAGCTCCACGAGATGGGATTTGCACACTCGATAGAGGTTTATAAAGAGGGGGAGCTGGTTGGAGGGCTCTATGGGCTAAGTATGGGAGCTG
>WGAX01000160.1 GCA_015494595.1 Nitratiruptor sp. | reverse complement strand
TTCTTGAAAGAGGACTACTTTATATTCGATGAATCAAAAGATCGCGTCTTCAAAGAGTCAAAGCTTGTGATGGATCATCTCGCTTTCACCATCTTTGGCCCAATATTTTTTGTCAATCTTGGCAGCAAAATTGTTTTCGATTTTTCTATTTTTACAGATATTTTTTATCAAGTTTTCATCCTCTTTATTTTAGTTTTTGTTTTTCAGATCCTCTCAGCTGCTTTGGCTGCCAGATTTACCGGAGGATACAAGTGGCATGAAGCGGTAATGATAGGCTTTGGGATGCTAGGGCGTGCTGAACTTGCGTTTATCGTCATCAATATTGCCTATACAGAAAACCATATCTTAGATGAGAAGCAATTTGAGACACTCATTTTTGCTACATTTTTACTCAATGTTAGCGTGTCATTGGTGATAAATTGGTGGAAGCCCTACTATGAGGGCAAAAAGAGCCTTACACTCTTTGGAATTAGGCTCTCTCGCTAATCTATTTCATTGCTTGTTCTAAATCTGCAATTAAATCTTCTACAGCTTCCAATCCAATACTTAGGCGAATAAGCCCCTCGCTCACTCCTGCTAACTTTAATTCTTCAGCACTTAATTGCTGATGGGTAGTGGAGGCTGGATGGGTAATGATCGATTTGCTATCGCCTATGTTGACCACTCGGCTAAAGATTTTGACATTGTTAGCAATTTTTTTGGCCTCTTCAAAGCTTCCTACTTCAAAGCTAAGCAGCCCACTGGCTCCACCTTTGAGATACTTTTTGGCGTTTTGGTAGTTTTTATCCCCCTCTAGCAGCGGATAGTTGACTCTTTTTACCTTTGGATGAGACTTGAGCCACTTGGCAATCTCAAGGGCGCTTTGGCTGTGCTGACGAATTCGAAGACTCAAATGCTCCAATCCTTGGATAAAGAGCCAGCTATTAAAAGGGCTTGGAGCACTTCCCATATCTCTAAGGAGACTAAGGCGGGTGCGCAAGATGAATGGAGGAAAAGGAGTCTGGGTGTAAACCAGGCCATGATAGCTAGGATCTGGCTCATTGAAGTGGCTATAGCGAGGATTACCTACAATCTTTGCTTTGGCACTTGCCCCCTCTACGATAATGCCCCCAAGGGCCAAGCCTTGTCCTGTAGTATATTTGCTGGTACTATGCACCACCACATCTACGCCAAGCTCAATTGGGTTACAAAGAATTGGCGTAGCTACAGTGTTGTCAACAATTGTGATGATATTATGTTTATTGGCAATTGCTACGATTTTTTCAAAATCTGGCACATCGATGCTTGGATTGGTGATGGATTCAAAAAAGATAAGCTTCGTCTTTTCATCAATAAGATCTTCAATCTGCTGTGGTTGATGCACATCGAACATCCTCGCCTCAATCCCTAGGCGTTTCAATGTATGGGTAAAGAGCGTCACAGTCCCACCATAGAGTTGATTGGCTGCAATGATATTATCCCCTGCTTCACAAAGATTGAGCACGCTATAGTTAATTGCTGCCATACCACTAGAAGTAGCCAATGCTGCCTCGCCCCCCTCTAACGCAGCAAAGCGCTTCTCTAAAACATCGGTTGTGGGATTACCGATACGGGTATAGATGTTGCCAAGCTCTTTGAGGGCAAAGAGGTTTGCTGCGTGCTCTGCGCTATCAAAAGCGTAAGCCGTAGTCATATAGATTGGCACCGCCATTGTCTTTTGCTCATCTTTTTCATACCCTGCATGCAGAGCTATTGTCTCTTGTTTCATTGCTCTTGCCTTTTAGACGTGATAGTTTGGAGCCTCTTTGGTAATAGTTACATCGTGGACGTGGGACTCTTTGAGGCCTGCACTTGTAATCTCTACAAATTCGGCTCTCTCTTGAAAAGCTTCTATATTTTTGGCACCAAGATAGCCCATAGAGCTGCGAAGTCCACCTACTAGCTGATGGATTACATTAGCAATTTTGCCGCGATATGGCACCATACCTTCAATGCCTTCTGGCACTAGCTTATCTGCAGCTGTGCCCTCTTGGAAATAGCGATCGGTACTGCCTTTGCTCATAGCACCAATGCTACCCATTCCCCTATAGGTTTTGTATTGGCGCCCTTGATACATCACCACCTCTCCTGGGCTCTCTTCAGTCCCAGCCAAGAGGCTTCCAATCATAACACTGCTAGCCCCTACCGCTAAGGCTTTTGCCACATCGCCTGAATACTTAATCCCACCATCTGCAATGATTGGCACGCCATACTCTTTTGCCACACCTGCACACTCATCTATAGCGCTGATTTGTGGCACACCAACACCTGCTACAATTCTGGTGGTGCAGATACTTCCAGGCCCAATACCCACCTTCACTGCATCTGCCCCAGCCCTAATCAGATCTTCAGTCGCCTCTGCAGTAGCCACATTACCAGCAATCACATCAATATCAAGCTCATCTTTTATGGCTTTAAGCGTATCAAGAATGCCTTGCGAGTGCCCATGAGCAGAATCTAACACCAATACATCTACCCCAGCCTCCACCAAAGCCCTTGCCCGATCGAGCTGATTCACGCCAATCGCAGCACCAACTCTCAGTCTTCCAAACTCATCTTTGTTGGCATTGGGGTATTCTATTTTTTTCTTTATATCTTTGATGGTCACAAGCCCCTTGAGCCTGCCCTCCTCATCAATAATTGGCAGCTTTTCGATTTTATGCTCATTCATCTTCTCTGCCGCTTCTTCAAGCGTGATGCCAGGCTTTGCAGTAACAAGGGGCATCTTTGTCATCACATCTTTTACTTTTTTAGTGAAATCCTTTTCAAAGCGCATATCTCTATTGGTAAGAATTCCCAAAAGATGCATATTTTCATCCACCACAGGCACACCGCTAATCTTATACTCGCTCATTAACCTCTCTGCCTCTGCCAATGTAGCTTCTGGATGGACATAGATTGGATCGATTATCACGCCGCTTTCACTTTTTTTAACTCTTTTAATCTCTTGTACCTGGCTTTTAATGTCCATATTTTTGTGAATGATGCCAATGCCCCCAAGCCTTGCCATCGCAATAGCTGCTCGATGCTCTGTGACTGTATCCATAGCAGCAGAGACAAAAGGTATGTTAAGAGGCACTCTTTTTGTAAGCATCGTTTTTACATCTACCTCTTTGGGCAGGACAGTTGAGTGTTTTGGCACCAACAGCACATCTTCAAATGTTAAGGCTCTTTTTCGTATTCTCATCTTACTCCCCTTTCTAAACTCAGCGCCCCCTCAAAGAGTCTTTGCTCATCAAAGGCTTTACCAATTAATTGCAATCCAACAGGCAGCCCCTTATACTCATCTACAGGCAAGCTAATAGCAGGAAGTCCTGCTAGATTTACTCCAATCGTATAGACATCACTTAAATACATCTGCAAAGGTGAAGCCAACTCACCAAACTTATAGGCTACATCCGGCGCCACAGGGGATAAAATGAGATCCACCTCCTCAAATACCCTATTATACTCATCTTTAATAAGATGGCGCGCTCTTTGGGCTTTGATGTAGTAGGCATCATAGTAACCACTTGAGAGTACGAAGGTGCCAAGCAAAATCCTTCTTTTTACCTCTTCGCCAAAACCTTCGCTTCTAGTCTTTTTATACATCTCTTTAAGACTCTTTGCCTCAGCCCTGTAGCCATAGCGCACACCATCGTAGCGGCTAAGGTTTGTGCTAGCCTCTGCCATTGCAGTAATGTAGTAACTGGCTATATCATACTTTGCATCGTGCATTTTCACTTCTACAATTTCGTGCCCCTCTTTTTGCAACGCTTCAATCGCTTTATCATACGCTTTTTGCACCGCAGCACTTGCATCTTTGATGTAGTTAGGCACGATGCCAATTTTGCTTTTTCTAATAGTATCTAGCTTAACTGGCCTAAACTCCACCCTTGCACTTGTGCTATCTTTTGGATCGTAGCCTGCAATTATGTTATAAAGTATTGCAGCATCCTCCACAGTTTGCGTCATTGGGCCAATTTGATCGAGGCTGCTGCCATAAGCTGCCAATCCATAGCGGCTCACTCTGCCATAGGTTGGCTTCATCCCCACAATCCCGCAAAATGCAGCCGGCTGGCGAATGCTACCACCTGTATCGCTACCAAGAGCAGCAATCGCAATCCCAGCAGCCACAGCAGCAGCACTTCCCCCGCTACTCCCTCCTGGCACTCTTGATGTATCTTTTGGGTTGAGGGTTTTGCCATAGCAGCTGCTCTCCGTAGTGCTTCCCATGGCAAACTCATCCATATTGGTGCGCCCATATGGAGCCAAGCCAAAGGCTTTGAGCTTCTCAATCACAGTTGCATTATAGGGAGCAATGTAGCCCTTTAAGATTTTACTAGCGCACGTCACCTCCCAACCATCCACTTGGATATTATCTTTGATGGCTATTGGCACCCCTTCACCTGCCTCATCCATTGCTATATAGGCGTTTAGCTCTTTTTTCTCTTTGGCTTTTTGTGCAATCTCTTTCTTGATTTCATTAAGCTCCTCTTTGGATAGCTTTAGTGCCTCTTTTAGTGTTATCAAACTCTCCTCCTATTTACCAAAATTATCCCAACAACTACTAAAATCACAAAAAATATAATAGCCCCCACAATTGCACTTACAGGCACCGGCTTACTTAAGTCCATCTACCACCCTTTGGCAGCGCTCACAAAGACTCTCTGGCTCTTTGGCTTGATATTTCCAGCATCTTGGACACTTGTAGGCTTTGGCTCTATAGAGCACAAAGTGATCTTCAGCTACTTTAAAATCACCCAGCTCCTCACCCTCATACTCACTCTCTACGCCACTGACGATAAACCAATCCTCTCTTTCAGTTTTAGGCAAGCTCAAAACTTTCTCAGAATCTGTAGCAATCACAAGCTCAAGGGAGGATTTGATAACTCCTTGCTTTTTGAGGCTATCTACTAGCTCATTAAATTTGGCTCTCGCCTCTAGCATATACTCCTCATCAAAACTGCTCTTAACTTCTGGCAGATGCTCCAAAGTAAAGTCAAAAATAGTCTCTTTATCCTCTTTGAGCACCTTTGGAGCGTGCTCTACAATCTCATCTGCTGTATAAGTGAGCACTGGAGCAATAAGTGAGAGCATAGATTTAGCTATCAAAGCCATAGCGCTTTGGCTTGCACGCCTGTGAGGATCATTGAGAGCATCGCAGTAGAGCCTATCTTTGCACACATCCAGATAGATTCCGCTAAACTCATTGACTATAAAGTTATTGAGTAGATGGAATCCTTTGGAAAAATCATAAGCTTTAAAGTGCTCCTCCACCTCATCAAAGACTCTTGCAGCCTTTTGCAAGATCCAGCGATCAAGTACGCCAAATTCGGTATTGATACTTTCTAAATCGTTGATATTTGCTAGCATAAAGCGGAAGGTATTTCTAAGCTTCCTATACTGCTCAGCAATCTGCTTGAGGATATTGTCACTAATTTTAAGATCATTTTTATAATCGCTCATCGCTACCCAAAGCCTGAGAATCTCTACACCATACTTTTTGGCCACCTCTTGGGGAGCCACTACATTGCCTTTGGATTTACTCATCTTCTCGCCATGCTCATCCACCGTAAAGCCGTGTGTCAAAATCGCTTTAAAAGGCGCTTTTTTCTCAATTGCTCCACTTAGAAGCAGTGAGCTTTGAAACCAACCTCTATGCTGATCGCTACCTTCCAAATAGAGATCGGCTGGATACTCCCCTGCATCGTAGCGCTTGGATTTGAGCACCGCATACCAGGTTGAGCCGCTATCAAACCATACATCCAAAATGTCTGTAACCTTCTCCAACTCTTCTGGATCATATCCGCTGCCAGGATACAAGAGATCCTTTATCTCCATGGTGTACCATGCATCACTTCCAAAGCGCTCAAAAATCATTGCAATGAAATTGAGCACTTTCTCATCCAAAATCACCTCTTTGCTCTTTTTGTGCCTGAAAAAGGCGATCGGCACACCCCAATCTCTCTGTCTTGAGATACACCAGTCTGGGCGATTTTCTATCATGGTACGGAGTCTATTGCGCCCCCATTCTGGATAAAATGCACACTTCTCTACCTCTTGCAAAGCGATTTGGCGCAGCGTCTTTTGCAATCCCTTTGGTGCTTTATCCACTGCAATAAACCACTGCTTGGTAGCTCTAAAAATAACAGGCTTATGTGTGCGCCAGCAGTGCGGGTAAGAGTGGCGGATACTATCTTTGTGCAGCAACGCTTCGCCCAAAAGCTCACAAATTTTTTCATTTGCTTCAAATACATTCATCCCAACAAACTCTTTGGGTAAAAGCTCTTTTTGCACAATACTCTCATCATAGCACCCCTCATCATCTACTGGCATCAGCACTTCCAACCCATACTCAAGCCCAACTCTATAATCATCCTCCCCGTGTCCTGGAGCAGTATGTACAGCCCCTGTACCAGAATCGGTAGTAACATGCTCGCCCAACACTATGCGGCTAGCTCTATTATTGAGAGGATTGATAGCATAAAGATTTTCTAGCCCTTTTGGATCAATCTCTTTTTCTATTTCACCTTTGATAATCTCTTTTGATCTAAGATCTTCATAGAGATCTTTTGCTACGATGTAGCCCTCAGTTGTGAGCACATAGGCGATATTAGGATTAAGAGCAATTCCTGTGTTTGCAGGCAGTGTCCAAGGGGTTGTAGTCCAGATAACTATACTAGCTTTTCTACCTACCTTTTTGGCTGCTTCATCACTAAGCTTAAAGGCTACATAGATAGATGGGCTTGTCTTATCCTCGTACTCCACTTCTGCTTCAGCTAGTGCAGTCTTTGCTGCCCAGCTCCAATATACAGGCTTACTACGCTCTACCAAAAGCCCCTCTTTGGCAATCTCACAAAGAGCTCGATAGATGTCAGCTTCAAATGCGAAATCCATCGTCAGATACGGCTTTTGCCAATCAGCAATGACACCTAAACTTTGAAACTCCTCTTTCTGGATGGCTACAAATTTGCTAGCGTGCTCACGGCACAGCTCTCTGATTTTACTCTTTGGCAGCTGCTCCTTTTTAGTACTGCCAAGTTTCTTTTCAACTTGCTGCTCAATAGGCAATCCATGGCAGTCCCATCCGGGCGTAAATCGCACCGCTTTGCCTTCAAAATAGTTAAACTTGACGATAATATCTTTGAGGATCTTATTGAGAGCGTGTCCTATATGGATATGTCCATTGGCATAAGGAGGACCATCGTGCAGCGTAAAAAGAGAAGCACCTTCACGCTTTTGTTTCATCTTTTCGTAGATATTTGCTTCAAACCACTTTTTGTATCTTTTTGGCTCGTTTTGGGGCAGATTTCCTCGCATCGGAAAGGTGGTTTTGGGTAGTAGTAGCGTCTCTTTATAATCCATCCATAACCTCTTTTGGTTTTTTTAGAAAATATTGTATAAAAAATGTGATTAAAAGGCTCTGAATATTTGATATAATCCCTAAAAGTTACGAGGAAAAAGAGATGAAAAATATCCTACTTTTTGTGGGCAAAGAGTTTTTAATTAATCACGCAATGAGCGAATATGTTAAAAGAGAAGCAGAAAAAAAGTTAGGGCCTCTTAGCAGTATAAAATACCTTTTTGAAAAAGATAAAGACCTTTTCCTACACCTCTCTGAAGCGGTCGAGAGATATGAAAAAGTCCTGCTTATTACTTTAGATAGCACTTATGCAACAGTTAGCAAGATTATAGCTACTATCTTTGAAGACAACTTAAAAGCAATCGACAATATGCTTGTACCTTCAAAAGCACAGAAAATAGAGCCAAAAAGCTTCTTGATACAAGAAGCCAACAAAGAGATAAATGTTTTAGAAGCAGCAATATTTGAAAAGCTTCCCCCAATTTTATTCAGCGTAGAAGAGGAGAGAAGTTTTGGATATATTTTCGATTTACATAAAGAGATTATAAAAGAGAAGATAAATTCATTAGCCAAAAGTTATGAAGTTGAGTATATTCTCACTCAGGAAGCTCCAGAGCTTTATAAACTCTATACATACAACAAAAAATTTGGCGATATGACAACATTTCTTCAAAATATAAAACTCCTTTTACCGAGTAATCTTATTATAGCCGATAACATCTTTGCATACCTTATAGAGCGTTTCACTGCTCTACAAAAAAGAATCACATTTGCAGAAAGCTGTACGGGTGGGCTTTTAGCCTCTATGCTAACAAAACATCCGGGCTCCTCAAAAATCTTTGATGGCTCTTTGGTCACCTACGCAAATGAGATCAAAAACGCCTGGCTTGGCGTAAAAAAAGAGACACTGGAAAAATATGGAGCAGTAAGTGTAGAGACGGTAACCCAGATGCTTCAAGGCGCTCTACGCGTTGCCCAAGCAGATTATGCCATAGCTATTAGCGGCATTGCAGGTCCTAGTGGGGGAAGCAAAACAAAGCCCGTAGGTATGGTAGTTATTGGATGTAAAAGTAAAGAGGAGGAGATAGTACGCGTTCTCTATTTGCGAGGCGACCGCAACTATATCCAATATCAAGCTGCAATGTACGGGATCAAACTTCTTTTTGAGATTGCCAAAAATGAGCTTTTTTAACAAAAAATAGCATTTATGCAAAAATCTCTTGACATCCCAAAATTTTTTGCTTATAATTTCATCCACATTCGTTGAGAGAATCAACGAAAAGAGGTTGACCCCTTAGCTCAGCTGGTAGAGCAACTCCCTTTTAAGGAGTGGGCCGTTGGTTCGAATCCAACAGGGGTCACCACTTAGACCCCTTCATCTAGTGGCCAAGGATGCCACCCTTTCACGGTGGTCACAGGGGTTCAAATCCCCTAGGGGTCGCCACTTTTTATGGTCGCTTAGCTCAGTTGGTAGAGCGCTTGCCTTACAAGCAAGTGGTCAGTGGTTCGAGTCCACTAGCGACCACCATTTGGAGCCGTAGTTCAGTTGGTTAGAATGCCGGCCTGTCACGCCGGAGGTCGCGGGTTCGAGTCCCGTCGGCTCCGCCACTATTAAAGTGTATCCTCCCTGCTCTTATGTTATAATATCCTCTCATATTTTATAAAGGGTTTTAATGCCACTTGATGAATTTATCAAAGCTGCCAAAATTAGAGATCTTAATAGTGAAGAGATGATCTTTATTCAAGAGTATGCCCAAAAACTTGGTCTAGATCCCTCGCGCGTTTTGGTTAATAAAGATTTCTTTCAAATCATAGAAAAACATACTCCTCTCTCAAAAAGAGCTCTTCTTCATAGTATCAAAGAAAAACTCAATTTTCTCTCCCCTCTTGCTACTCGCTTAGAGA
>WGAX01000159.1 GCA_015494595.1 Nitratiruptor sp. | reverse complement strand
CTCAGCAAAACTTGTAGGACATGAGCAAAACATTTTGGTTTTTGTATTGAGTTGGACATGGACTTCAAGACCGATAACTACTTCAAAATCCATACAGATCCTTTATTTTTTGCTGCTATTCTACAAAAAGGATAATAAAAAGGGAATAAAAGCGCATAAAAGCAGGCTTAATTATCTATTAACATAAAAGTTTTATAATATTTAAATATAATATTGCACTTAAAAATATAAAAGGAGTGACGATGATTAGGATAATTTTAGTATCGCTTCTTGCTGTGCTCCTTTTCGCAAATGAGAGCTACTACCAAGAGCTTCTACACTACCTTCACAACAAGACTTTTGCCATTAATGGCAAATTCTATATGTACGATTTCAATAAAAATGGTAATATTGAGTACAATGACTGGATATATCTTGATCTTGAACACAATGAGCAATACAGACTCCTAGCCACCTCTCCCACACCCAACAACGCCTTTGGCTTCGCAAAAATAGATCCCGTAACACTGCCGAAACAGCCTGACGGCTATTTCGTTTTTATTGGCTTTGCCAAAGACGATAGCAGATTTAGCTGGGTCTATATTACATACAAAAGTCATGAAGTCTATAAACTCATGGGTGCAACGGCTGAGGGGTACTTTCGCTACCTCGATATAGATGGTAATAACAAGCCGGATCCTCTGGGCATAAATGTATCGTTCTTCGATGAGAAGAGTGTGGAGTTTTGCAAAAATGAGGCGATAACCGCCATAAGTACAGGATGGTACCATACATGCGCCATCAAAAACGAAAACCTCTACTGCTGGGGAGATAACAGCTACGGCGAGCTAGGTGACGGCTCAACCATGCAGCGTCTCACGCCAACCCTTGCAATCTTGCAAAATGCAGAAAAAATCAGCGCATCCAAAGAGTATACATGCGCGATCACCACTCAGCACACCCTTTACTGCTGGGGTAGAAACCAATATGGCAAGCTTGGCAACGCAAAGGTCGATACAACAGAGCAGCCAATCAATCAGATAGCTTCAATAATTTCACTCCCTTTTGCTCATCAAGCCTACGCCACGACCCCGCAAGCTGTCGTCAAAGACAGCGGGCAACTCTTCAATGATGCCATCGACATTAGTGCCGGCAGCTGGCATGCATGCGCAATAAATAGCGATCATAAACTGCTATGTTGGGGACAAAACTTCGATGGCGCATTAGGCATAGGAAGGGATCCAAGAGAGCTACAAAATCTCACCTACAACGATTTTCTAGCTATCAGAAACGATCCTACCACACTTCAAGCGCTCTTTTGGCCAAAAGCGCTCCATGTGCATAGCTCCCTTACAAACAATGCCCCGCTGGCAAGCGCAGCGCAAGTGGCAGCTGGCAGCAGCGATCACACATGTGCGATTGTGGAAAATGGCAAAGTGCGCTGCTGGGCATGGAATGGGGGAGAAGATGGAGAGCTTGGGATAGACAATACTACGATAGACTATGCCACCGCTCCTATGGGATATGTATTAGATAGAGACAAGAAACCTTTGCAAGGTATCCAAAAGATCGTAGCTGGAGCAGATCATACATGTGCTTTGGTGGATGGAAAAGTAGTTTGCTGGGGAAGCAATGAAGTTGGGCAACTAGGCGATCTCACTTGGCAGCCAAGAGCATATGCCGATGTGGTCAAGAAAGCAGATGGCACAACTCTCACTACTATCATCGATATATTTAGTGAAAGAGGCAATCACACCTGCGCGATTGATAGCAATCACAACCTCTACTGCTGGGGTAGCAACGTGCATGGCGAACTAGGCACAGGAGATAGAAACAATAGAAACTATGCTACAAAAATCGCTATCAAGCCAGTCAAGCTCGTTGCAGCAGGAGGTGGTGGAAAGTCGCCTTGGGAGTTTTTTATACCGCATGAAGGTGAGCACACCTGCACTGTGACACTGGATGATGAGATCTACTGCTGGGGTGCCAATGGCTACGGGCAGCTTGGCACAGGCGATAAAACAGATCGCCTCACACCTACGAAAATCACCTTACCCTAATCCGTTTTTTTGCGGGTTAGGTGCAAAAATAGCGAATAGACGCAAAGCCAAAAAGATTGTAGCGCTTTAATCTATGGATCTCTTTTTTGCTCACAATCCCGCCAAGAGCAATAATTCTCATGCTTTTTGGCACCTTCCTCAAGGCATAGATACCTTTTGGCTGGCCTTTGTTTGGGGTGTAGAAAATGGGGCTGTATGTAGCTGCAAAGGCGCGCAACTTCTTTGCACTCCTTAACTCTTGCATTGTATGGGCACTTATTACCACATTGCCCAGAAGCCTCATTTTCTCGATCGAATCGAACTGCTTGGAAGTGAGATGCACGCCATTGAAACGAAATTTTCTAAAAAGCCCTATCTCTTGGTTGATATAGACTTTAATGCCCTTGGCTTTGCAGGTGCGCTTGATTGCCAATGCCAAAGAGCGGATGTTTTGGGAAGTTTTATCACGAAAAGCGACGATATCGATGGGATGCTTTTGAAGTGCGCGCAAAAACATCACCTGCACTCGCCACGGTTTGGTGCCATAGTATGCAGGATCAGTGATGAGATAGCTTATCATGAAGAGATTGCAAAAGCTTCGTTTGGCGTTTGAGTTCTTTGAGTTTTTCTATCTGGATGCGCGCCATTTCCAATATCACGATCCAAAAGAGCCAAAATGTAGCAATAAGCACACTAAGAGCCAAGGCAAAAGCTATCGAGGTTTTATAGTTGGCTAAGAAGATAAAGAGTACACTCAGTCCTAGTAGCGTCCAGAGGACGCCTAAAAGAAAACTAACAATATTTTCTAACCACGCTAATTTCATCGATTATAGCGACTCTTCGTGAAGCAATACTGCACCTGCAAGATATACATAAGTGAGAATCATAAAGATAAAGGTTTGCAAAAATGCACTAAATGTCATAAGTGCAAATCCTGGCAAAGGTACAATCCAAGGTGCTAGCATTAAAAGAACCCATACAAAAAGATCATCTCCTTTGATGTTGCCAAAGAGTCGGAAAGAGAGGGAGATGACTCTGGAAAAATGGGAAACAATTTCAATTGGAAACATTAACGGTGCCAAAATCTTAACAGGTCCCGCAAAGTGAGCAAGATAGTGAACAAGACCATTTTTTCTAATACCCTCAAAGTTGTAGTAGAAAAAGACAATCAGAGCGAGAGCTAGTGTAAAATTGATATTGCCAGAAGGAGGCTCAAATCCAGGAATAATCTCCATTATATTTGCAAAAAAGATAAAAAGCCCCAGTGTTGCTACAAGAGGTAGATATTTTCTTGCATAGCTCTCACCAATCACATCTCTTCCCATCGCAAGCACACCCTCAAGATAGGCTTCCATCACATTCTGACATCCAGTTGGCACCACCTTTAGACTTCTTGTTGCCAGTTTTGCCACCACAATAGCCAAAATTGCAGCTAGTAGCATATGAGCAACAAAGATAAAGGTATGATTGTGCGAAATTACACCCAAAAAGGTAAAAATTCCTTCCATCTATGCTCCTGTATAAAGTTTTGCCTATTTTATCCAAAAATTGATTATAGGAAATTTAAATCAGCCCCAACTGCCCTATACGATAAAGAGCAAAATCATACTTAACTGGATCATGAGCATCATACTCTTTTAATCTATTTGTCAGCTCAAT
>WGAX01000158.1 GCA_015494595.1 Nitratiruptor sp. | reverse complement strand
TTGCAGACAAAATCGTAGCGCTTGCCGCTACCCATGCCACGAGGCCTTGGGTGATCGCTTTCAATGAAATAGCAAAAGAGGCTATTATCAAAGATCCTGATTTCAAAAACGGCTACTACGATCCAAAGGATCTGCAAGAAAAGGGGCTCAGTGGCCTAGCGATCGGAAGAATGGCAGGACATATCAGCTTTTTGTCCCACTACTCTATGGATCGAAAATTTGGCAGAGATTATGTGCCAAATGAGGGGATTTATGAGCTTTTTGGTAGATTCCAGGTAGAGAGATATTTAGAGTATAATGGCTACAATTTCAGTAAATATTTCGATCCTCTTAGCTATCTCTACATCACAAAAGCTATCAATCTTTTTGATCTCTCTACCGGTTATGATGGCTTGGAAGATGCCCTTGAGAGGGTAAAAAGTAGGCTCTATCTAATTGGCTTTGAAAAGGATCTGCTTTTTTTGCCTCAGGAGATGCAAGAGATTGATGAGGTGATGAAAAAAATCGGTAAAGGAGATCTGAGCGAATATTACGAGGTGCCAAGCGATTATGGGCATGATGCTTTTTTAGTAGAGATAGATAAATTTAGTGATTATATAGCGAGTGTATTGGAGGAGCAATGAAAGATTTTGAGGAGCGATTGCAAAAGGTAAAAGAGATTTTAGATAAGCTGATGAAGCAAGATATAACTGTGGCAAGAAGTGTAGAGCTTTACCAACAGGGTATGAAACTGCTCAAAGAGGCACAAGAGCTTTTGGAAAAAGCTACCATAGAGATCGAGTATATAGAGAAGAAGCAATGACAATCGCTGCACTACAAACCTCATCATTAGCCCTTGGACTCAATAGATTGGAGTATTATCTTAAAATTGCAAAAATAAAAGGGGTAACCCTTTTGGCGTTGCCAGAGTATGCACTCAATCAATTTTTTTTAGAGTTGCGTCAAACCCCCCTTGGTATGATAGAGCAGCAGAGCTCTACACAACTTGATGCTCTTTATCGACTCTCACAAGATTATCAAATCGCTATTGTTGCTCCTATTGCCCGTGTGGTACAGGAGAAGGTGATTAAGTCGATTGTTGTAGTACAAGAGGATAAAATCTCTTACTATAATCAGCAGATTCTTATAAATTATCCCCATTGGAATGAGGAGAAGTTTTTTGATAATGAGATAGCCCCTTTGCAAGCTCCTTTTGTTTTTCGTCTTGACAAATTGAAAATAGGGATTTTAAGCGGTTTTGAAGCTAACTTTGACTTTTTTTGGCAGGAGTTTTTGAAACAAGATATAGATTTGGTAATAGTACCCAATGCTGCTACATTCTATTCAAATGAGCGATGGCAGATGCTGCTAAAAACACGAGCTTTTTGTAACAACTGCTATGTGTTGCGAGTTAATCGCATCGGTGAGGTGAGAGATGAAGATAAAAATGTATGGCGTTTTTATGGAGAGAGTTTTTTAGCTGATAGTAATGGAAAGATTGTAGTAGAGTTAGGGGATAGTGAGGAGCTGCTTATTGCTACCATTGACAAAAGAAAAATTAAAGAGAGCAAGAGAATTTGGAAATTTCGCAGTGCTTTAAAAAAAAGAGATATGCTATGAAGGAGTTTTTTAGCAGACAGATCCAGCTATGGGGCGAAGATACCCAGCGAAAACTGCAAGAAAAATCGATAGCCATTATTGGCTGTGGAGGACTTGGTAGCTCTTTGGCTCTGGCTCTAGGAGCCAGTGGGATTGGAAAAATCTATCTTGTGGATTTTGATGAGGTAAGTGTGCACAATATCCATCGCCAAATCACCTTTAGCGTAGAGGATGAGGGCAAAAGCAAAGCGGAAGTAAACCGTTGTATTATTGAGAAGCGCTGTCCCTATGTAGAGGTGGAGAGCTTTGTGGAGAGTTTTGATGAGTTTAGCAAGCGAGATATTAATGTAGATCTTCTACTAGATGCTACTGATAATTTGCCTGTACGATCCCACATAGATCAATTCGCCAAAGCCAAAAAGACTCCCTGGATCTATGCAAGTGTGGAGGAGTTTCGGGGGCAGGTCTGCTTTATGCAAAAAGCCAGTTTTGAAACTTTTAAGATAAGCGACAGAAAGCCGGGGGGTATAGCTGCGCCTATCGTGATGATGATAGCAAGTTTTGAAGCAAATCTGGCATTACGCTACTTGGCAGGGCTTCCTGTACAAAAAGATACTCTATACTTTTTCTATTTCGATCAAGATGGCGCTTTGCAACTTGATAGATTCGCTATGCCAATATAAAGGAAAAGAATGCAGTTTGAAAAGTATCCCTTTGAGAAACTCAATGAGCTTTTAGCCAATATCCAGCCAAATGAGGATCTATCACCTTTAACTCTTACGATTGGTGAGCCGCAATTTCCTACGCCTAGTTTTATTACAGAGATTTTATGTCAAAAAGCGCCGTTGCTTAATAAATACCCCAAAAGCGCAGGTGAAGAGGAGCTAAGAGAAGCTGTATTGGAGTTTATCAAGAAGAGATTTTCTATCGCTTTAGAGCCAAACCAATTGGTGCTTACCTTTGGCACGAGAGAGGCACTTTTTAATTTTCCCCAATTCCTGCTTGCACAAAAGCAAGATCCTGTGATGGCTTTTACCAATCCTTTCTATCAAATCTATGAAGGAGCAGCTATTGCAGCTGGCGCAAAGATACGCTATTTGCATCTTACAAAAGACAATGACTTCAAGCCTAAAATTGATGAGAGCCTAAAAGATGTGGATCTTGTTGTCATCAACTCGCCAAACAACCCTACAGCCTCTGTGTTGAGTCTGGATGAGCTTAAAGAGTGGGCTCAGGCTGCTTTGGAATACGATTTTGTGCTCATCAATGATGAGTGCTATAGCGAGATCTATATCGATACGCCTCCCGCTTCACTCCTTGAGGCTGCAAAAGCTATAGGTAATGAGAAGCTCAAAAATATCTTAGTCTTCAACTCTATTTCCAAGCGCAGCAGCGCTCCGGGGCTGCGTAGTGGCTTTATTGCAGGAGATAGCACTCTTTTAAGGGAGTATCAAAGATACCGCACCTATGTAGGCTGTGCTTCGCCCCTTCCTTTGCAGTACGCTGCAGCGGCTGCCTGGAGTGATGAGGTGCATGTGGTGGAAAATAGGGATAGATACCGCCAAAATTTTGTCATCGCCAAAGAGATTTTGGGGATTGAAATTCCAGAGGCTACATTTTACATCTGGCTGGAAGTGGGCGACGATCTAAGTTTTACCAAAGAGCTCTATGCAAAATATAATATAAAAGTATTGCCCGGTAGCTTCTTAGGGCGAGAGGGTGCAGGTAGAGGGTATGTGCGTATTGCTTTGGTGTACGATACGCAAAAAACCAAAGAAGCGCTTACAAGAGTGGCTACGCTATTAAAGGAGAGAGGGTGGATATAGAAAAACTCAAAAAGGACAAAGAGTTTTTGCAAAATCTGCAGGATGAAAAGCAAAAGGCTCTTAAGTCCAAAGATATAGTCAAGATGTATGATGTACTTGATACTATGCTGGCTCTCGATCTGGATGATGAAGATATTGATAGGCTCTACGAGGCTATTTTGGAGGTGGCTTTCGATCGGCTCGGTGATATGCTTATGGAGGGCAAAAAGTTTGATTTTAGCCAAGAGATAGATAAGTATACAGCACGGGCAATGTATGAGCATGCTATTGAGCGCTGGGATAGAAGAGATTTCAAAGGTGCAAAAGAGCTTTTTGGGGTGTTAAGCTTTTTGGTACCGCAAAAGTGGCAAGAGGCT
>WGAX01000157.1 GCA_015494595.1 Nitratiruptor sp. | reverse complement strand
CTTAATAAAATACTTTATCAACTAAAACGAGCTAAACGCTATCGTAAAAAGAGATTGATTCAGGAGTTAGAGAGTAAAAAAGAGACATTGCAAAATCAATTGGAGCTTTTAAAAGAGTATCAAGAGTCTCCCTTTTTGGAGATTCTTAAACCCCAAAAAATTCCCGAGGCACCGGCAATTAAAAATCCTTTTAATATTATAAGTGCTTTTTCTTATATTAAACAGCTCAAAAGCTCTAAAGAGTATTATGATCAAAAGCTAAAAGATATGGAGATAGCTTTAGATACATTGCGAAAAAAGGAAGCAGTGCTAAAAAAGCTCTATGATCTGCAAAAGAGTAAAGAGGTATCTACGAAACTGCAAGAATTGGAAAAAGAGATTAGAGCATTTGAGGAGTCTTTGAAAACTGCAAAAGAGACATTAGGAGTATATAGGCGAAAAATAGAGGAGAATGTTTTAAAAATTACTGAAGAGATAAAGCTGCAAACTGAAAAGGCTGCCTATATCGCTGCAATTATTGTAGGACTCTTTATTCTTAGTCTTATTCTTAAATGGATAATTTCTCGCTATATCAAAGATAATCAGCGAGCCTATATGGCAAATAAGATTGTCAATTTCAATTTAGCTTTAATTATTATTTTTATTTTGCTGTTTGCCTATATTGAGAATGTCAACTATCTTGTAACGATTTTAGGTTTTGCTTCTGCAGGTATTGCCATTGCGATGAAAGATATGTTTATGAGTCTTTTAGGCTGGATGGTAATTGTGCTTGGAGGCTCTATTCATGTAGGTGATCGGATTAAGGTAACAAAAGAGGGAAAAGAGTTTGTAGGTGATGTAGTAGACATTTCTTTATTGCGTATTACTATTTTAGAAGATGTTACATTGACTAGCTATTTGCACAATATCCGATCTGGTCGGGTTATTTTCATTCCCAATAACTATATCTTCACTGACTTAATCGCAAACTACACCCATCAGGGGCTAAAGACTGTATGGGATAATATCAATTTTAATATAACCTTTGACTCTAATCATAAAAAAGCAGCCCATATTGCAAAAGAGACAGCTAGAAAATATGCCAAAGGCTACACCGATATTGCAAGAAAGCAGCTTAATAAACTACGCAGTACCTACCATCTTAAAAATACCAATGTAGATGTAAGGGTTTATACTTTTGCAGAGGAGTATGGTATGCGTATCAGTTTATGGTATATGACAAACTCTTATGCTACTTTGACACTTAGAAGCACTATCTCTGCTGAGATTATCGATACCTATCTCAAAGAGCCAGATATTACCATTACATACCCTGCACAAAAAATTCTCTTGACAAAAGAAGAATTTAGTGTTAAAAAGGCTAATAAAAATGAGGGAGAGCATTGAGAGTATATTTTAAAACTTTTGGTTGCAGGACAAATCTCTTTGATACCCAGATTATGATGAGCTCTTTAAAAGATTTTACAATCACCCAAAATGAGCAAGATGCTGATATTATTGTTGTCAATTCTTGCACTGTTACCAATGGTGCAGACAGCAGTGTGCGCCACTATATCAATAGAGTAAATAAAAGTAATAAGAAAATCTATCTTACAGGTTGCGGAGCTTTTACAAAAGGAAAAGAGCTGCTTAAAGCAAAAAAAGTCAAAGGTGTTTTTGGTCACTCTGAAAAAGAGAAGATTAATGAGCTTTTAAAAAAAGAGGATTTTTTTGAGTTAGGGGATCTCAAAAGTATTGATAAGCAGATCGTGAGTGATTTTGTTGGTAAAAGCAGGGCTTTTATCAAGGTGCAGGAGGGGTGTGATTTTAGATGCAGCTACTGCATTATCCCTTTTGTGAGAGGAGATGCTAGAAGTATGCCCCAAGAGCGCATAATAGAGCAGGTGCAAAAGCTTGCTAGTAATGGCTTTGGGGAGTTTATCTTAACAGGTACTAATGTTGGAAGCTACGGTAAAGATATAAAGAGCTCTTTGGCTAAACTGCTTAAGCGCTTAAGTCTTATTCGAGGAGTAAGGAGACTGCGTATCGGCTCTATTGAGCCAATCCAGATTGATGAGGAGTTTAAAGAGATTTTAAGTGAGCCTTGGATGGCAAAGCATCTGCATATTGCGCTGCAGCATACCAGTAACAGAATGCTAGAGATTATGCAAAGAAGAAACAGGGTAGAGGATGATTTAGCCCTTTTTGAAGAGATCGCCTCTTTGGGTTATGCTATTGGGACAGATTTTATTGTAGGACATCCTGGAGAGAGTAAGGAAATTTTTGAAGAGGCAGTAAAAAATATTAAAAGATTTCCCCTTACCCATATTCATCTTTTTACCTACTCTAAGCGTGATGGTACGGCAGCAGCCAGCATGAAGCCGCAAGTTGCGGGTGATGTGGCAAAAGAGCGCTATAAAATTATCAAATCTATAATAGAAGAGAAAAATTTGCAGTTTCGCCAAAAAAGGCCGCCTTTATATGTGCTTGTTGAGGGTAAAAAGAGTGGTTATTACTTTGGCTATGATCAGTTCTATAATCCACTTTTTATTGAGAGTGAGCTTGACTTGCAGGGCAATTGGATAGAAGTTACAAATTATATAGTAAAAAAAGAGGGAAACTTTGCCAAATTTTAGAAAAAAATTGTGGATATTAGTAGGCTCATTTACTATTTTAGTGCTGTTAATAGGCATTTTTATTCTTAAAAATATTCAAAGCCCACGCTTAGACTATGCTACCTATAGAGCTCTTCTTAGAAATGGAATGATACAAAAAGCCCGTATTATAGATAATATGGTCTATTTGCAAAGCGGCTCCAAAGAGTTTATGATTCCAAAGGAGCTTATTGATGTTAAGGAGCTTTATAGGAGTGTGCCTGTAAGTGTGCCTTCTCCTGTGGTAGAAGAGGTGGTAGATGCAGGTATTATACTTACTCTAATCTTTTTTGTAGGATATATTCTTTACTATTTGCGTCAGCAGCGAAGAGAGCCAATTCCTATTAAGCATCAAATTCAAATAGCTCCTATGGAGCAGCCCCAAGATCTTAAATATGAGATCTCTCCTCAAGTAAGTAATGTCACTTTTAGAGATGTGGCAGGAATTGATGAGGTCAAAGAGGAGTTGGAGGAGATTATCGATTTTTTAAAAAATTCTAAAAAGTATACAGAGTTTGGAGTGCGTATGCCAAAGGGGGTTTTGCTTGTAGGACCTCCAGGAGTTGGTAAAACCCTCATTGCCAAAGCAGTAGCAGGAGAGGCCGGCGTGCCCTTTTTTTACCAAAGCGGCAGTGCATTTGTGCAGATCTATGTGGGTATGGGAGCTAAAAGGGTAAGAGAGCTCTTTGCAAAGGCTAAAGAGATGGCACCGAGTATCATCTTTATAGATGAGATTGATGCAGTAGGTAAGGCCAGAGGTGGTATGCGAAATGATGAGAGGGAATCAACCCTCAATCAGCTTCTTACAGAGATGGATGGATTTGAGAGCTCCCAAGGGGTTATTGTTATTGGTGCTACCAATAAGATTGAAGTCCTTGATGAAGCCCTTTTGCGTCCGGGTCGTTTTGATAGACGGGTCTTTATCTCCTTGCCAAATAAAGATGAGCGCAAAAGGATTTTAGAGATCTATTTGAGAAAAATCCCGCACAATGTAGATATAGATCG
>WGAX01000156.1 GCA_015494595.1 Nitratiruptor sp. | reverse complement strand
GCTTGCATACTCCCAACACTGCAGGCTTCTTGCCCTATATCTAGGTGCAAAAATCCTGCAATGTTGCCCTGCATATACTGCTCTTTGGCCGCAAGCTCAAACTCACGGCCAAGTTTCATGAGATAATAAAACTTTTCTACTCTTGCACTATGCATTGGTAAACTCCTCTAATGCCTCCTCTACTGGCGTCATATACATAAGAGCAGGACCTCCATGCATGAGCACTGCTTGCATAGCAGCTTCTAGTATCTCATCTTTGCTAGCTCCTGCATCCAGGGCACCTTTGACATGCAACGCTATGCACCATTCACACTGGGCAGCTACTGCCAAACCTACATTAACAAGCTCTTTTTGCTTGGTATCAAGTGCACCAGCCTTTTCTACATTTGTCATGAAGTTAAGGAATGCTTTGATGTTTTCTGGTTGCTGCTGCTGGAGCTTGCCAATGAGTCGTTTAATCTCTTCAAGTTTTGTGGTCATTTTGCCCATTATTGCCTCCTTTTGGGTGGATTATCCAATTATATAACTCTTTTCTTTAAAGAATGTAAATAGGATGTAAATATTGGGTAAATAGGATATAATTTGCAAAAAATTTAAAGGAAAGCGATGCGTGCACTACTAAGTGTAAGTGACAAAACAGGGATTGTAGAGTTTGCCAAGAATTTGATAGATTTGGGCTTTGAGATAGTAAGCACAGGAGGTACTTGGCGCGTACTTAAAGATGCAGGACTAGAGGTAACAGAGATTAGTGAAATCACAAATTTTCCAGAGTGCTTTGAGGGACGGGTAAAAACGCTTAACCCTTATGTGCATGGAGGAATTTTGTATCGCAGGAACAAACCAGATCATATAGAAGAGGCCAAGAAACTAGGCATAAAACCAATCGATCTAGTATGTGTCAACCTCTATCCATTCAAAGAGACAATAGAGCGTACTGATGATTTTGAAGAGATTATAGAAAATATCGATATTGGTGGTCCTGCTATGGTACGAAGTGCTGCAAAAAATTTTGAAAGCGTTATAGTTGTAACTGATCCAAAGGATTATGATAGTGTTATTGATGCTTTAAAAAGTGGTAATAATACTCTGGAGTTTCGCCGTGAGCTTATGATTAAAGCTTTTGAGCATACTGCTCAGTATGATGTAACGATTGCCAATTATATGAATGAGAGATTTCATCAAGGTTTTGGTAATAGACAGTTTATTGTAGGAAAAAAAGTTTTTAATACCCGTTATGGAGAAAATCCCCATCAAAAGGGTGCTTTGTATGAGTTTGAGGATTTTTATGATGAGCTTAATATTCTTAAAGGAGAGCCAAGTTTTAATAATTTGACTGATATTAATGGTGCTATGAAGATTGCTGTAGCTTTAGGAAAGGGTAGTGTAGTTATTGTTAAACACGGTAACCCCTGTGGAGCTGCTTTAAAAGAGGATTTAGTAACGAGTTGGCAAAAAGCTTTGCAAGCTGATCCAATTAGTGCTTTTGGTGGAGTAGTAGCTGTTAATGGAGTAGTGACAAAAGAGTTGGCAGAGGAGATTAACGAGATTTTTATAGAAGTGCTTATAGCAGGAAAGATTACAGAAGAGGCACAAGAGATTTTTGCAGCCAAAAAGCGTATAAAGCTTTTTGATTTGGGGCAGGCTGAGTTAGAGATTAGTGGTGATCTTTACGATTTTAAACATATTGAGGGTGGATTTGTATATCAGGATGCTGATTTTGTTAAGGATGAGGAGGTGTTAGAAGCCAAGCAAGTAAGTAGGGTAGGAATTGAAGATAAAAAAGATCTTCTTATGGCTTATAAGATAGCTGCTCTTACAAAGTCAAATTGTGTGACATATGTAAAAGATGGTGCTTTGGTTGCAATAGGAATGGGAATGACAAGCCGTGTAGATGCAGCTAAATGCGCACTTAAAAAGGCATCAGAGCTGGGCATAGATGTAAGAGGTGCAGTTATGGCAAGTGAGGCTTTTTTCCCATTTAGAGATAGTATAGATGAGGCTGCTAAGGCTGGTATTAAGGCTGTTGTTGAGCCTGGAGGAAGTATTAGAGATGATGAGGTGATTGAAGCAGCTAATGAGCATGGTATTGCTTTATATTTTACTGGTGTACGCCACTTTTTGCATTAATGATTCGTATTGGAATAGCAGGGTGGGCTATTCCCAAAATATATGCCCACCTTTTTGAGAATGGAAAAACACATCTTGAGCGTTATGCCAAACATTTTTCTATAACAGAAATTAATCAAACTTTTTATAGACTTCCTCAAGCATCTACATTACATAGATGGGTACAGATTACTCCTGAAAATTTTCGTTTTAGTTGTAAGCTACATCGTAAGTTTACCCATTTTCACAGACTCTCTTCTACTGATGGATTAGAAGAGTTTATAGCAGTTGTAAAACATCTTGAAGAGAAATTGGTAGGAATTTTGGTGCAGCTACCTCCATCATTACAGTATAATGAAGAAAATGCAAAAAGATTTTTTACTACTTTAAAAGGATATTTTGAGGGGATTATTGTAGTAGAGCCTCGTCATAAAAGTTGGATAGAGGCAGAGGATTTATTGGTGTCTTTACAAATTGCTCGTGTTGCTGCAGATCCTCCAAGGTATAAAGTTGATAATGAGCCAGGAGGGTATAAGAAATTTTCTTATTATAGATTGCATGGCTTTCCGAAATTATATTGCAGCGAATATAAGAATACCTTCTTACAGGATTTAGCAAGAAAAATTCTTATAGATAAGACAGAAGAGAAAATAGTTATTTTTGATAATACAGCGTGTGGATATGCTATTAAAAATGCTTTGCAATTAATGGAGATAATAGATGAAACTCAACAAAATTGAGCGATTAAAATTGGTACAATCTCCTTGGGAATATTATAAAAAGTTAGAAACTTTACAGAAAATAGGTGAGATAGATCGCTTCTATTTAAAAAATTTTGGTATTTATAATATGAAATTAAGAGCAGATAAATTTATGCTAAGACTCCGTTTTCCTGCTGGAAGAGTAACATCTCATCAGCTTGAGGCTATTTGGCAAGAGATTGTACAAAAAGAGGTAGAACTTCTTATTACCTCAAGAGCACAGATAGAGATTCATAATTTAACTTTGTATGAAGCTATTACTATGCATAAAAATTTAGAGCAGCATGGAGTTACATCGTTTCAAACATTAACAGATAATATACGCAATATTGTCACAGATCCTTTAGATGGCAAAGGTAAAGGGTCTATTTTAGAAGTCTATAATATTATCCAAGATATGCAAAAAATATTTTTGTATAAAAAAGAGTTTCTAGGAATGTTGCCTAGAAAGTGTAATGTAGCTATAAGTGGTATGCAATATAATATTGTCTCTTTTTTTGGGAATGATATTTTTTTTGGTTTGGCTAAAAGGGGAGGGGAATTTGGCTTTCGTCTCTACTTAGGTGGAAGACATAGTGATTTAGCTAGAGATACAGGGATTTTTATCCCTCCAAAAGATACTGTTAGGATGTTTTATGCCATTATATTAGCTTATAAGAAATATGGACTGCGAAGCTCTCGTACAAAAGCAAGACTTTATCATCTTATTGAGGCTATTGGATTAGAGGGATTTAAAGAGAGAATCAAGGAGTTTTATCCTAAGAATTTTATCTATGGAGGAGAACTTCTTATTAGTAAAAGAGAGATTGATGATTGCATAGAGCTAAATGATGGGAGTTTTGCAACAAGGTATCGCACAAATTTTGGAAGATTGAGTAAAGATATTTTTTACAAGATAGTGCAACTGTCTAAACAGTATGAAATTAGATTTGGAGCAGATCAAAATCTCTATATCTTTGGGGCAAAAAATATCAATCTGCCTCAACCGATAGAATATAAAAATGTTATAGTATGTGCTGGAGAGCATTACTGTGCATACTCCTTGCTAAACACCAAAGAGCAAGTAAAAGATTTACCACTTTTGCTTCTAAAGCAGAACAATATCCGATTACACTATAGTGGCTGTTTAAAGGGATGTGCACGCCATATTCTAGCTGATATAGGACTTGTAGGTATTCGTACGAATCTTTTTGGACAGGTAGAAAGGGGAGTTAGAGTATATGTTGGCGGAGAATATACCTATGGAAAAGCGCCAGCAAGATTAATATTTTGGGCAGTGCCTCTAAGAAAAATCTCATTTTTATTAGAGGTTATTGTGAGAGATTTTATAAAAAGTGGTTTCAATGATTTTGAGGAGTATGCAAAAAAGTTGAGAGAGTATTCTTCTGAGCAGGTTGCCTTTTATTACTTACAACTGATGGAAAAAGCAAAAGGTGATATTACTATACTACCTACTGCTCAGCAGCTAAAAAAGAAAGAGCAAGATCTTTTTCGTTAAACTTGCTCTTTTTGCAGACTGATATATTGATCGTTTAGTTTTTGGATAAAGTTTTTGGATTTTTCAATGAGTTGATGCAGTTGACGCTCTATTTTTTTCTTACTAATGAAGCTTCCTACTAAAAGATAAGGTTTATACCATTTTGTCTGCTTAAGAAAAGCATTCCTTATAAAAAGATTATCGGATTTTTTTGCAACAGAAATTCTTATAAAAGAGCGTACTTTTAAATGGATTACCAAAAATAGTGATAATACAAAAATAAGAATTATTAAGGTGTATGAGTGTGAGCTTAAAAAGTCATTTTTGTAAAGATAAAGTATTAATATAAGAAAAAAGGCTGCAGTAATAGTATCTGCTATTATAAGATTGAATTTAAATTTTGAAAGAAGGTTGTCAAGAGGGTATAAGTAAGAAATAATTTCTTTTGCTCTTGTTTCTACATTCTTTGCAATTCTATAAGATCTATCTATAAGAACTTTATCAATTTTTTCCTCTATCAACTGTAAATCTTCATCTCTTTTTTTGGCTAATCTTTGAGCAAGCTCAGGGTTTTGTATAGTAGCAAGAGATTTATTGTAAATAGCATAAAATTTCCCACTTACTATGCCTTTTTGACTAAGAGCTCTTTGCCATGCTCCTATAATATCTTCTAAATTGTCCTCTTTGGCGCATGTGTCTATTTGATTAAGAATATAGAGGACTTTATCAGCATCAGTGTGGGTAATAGCGCTTTGTACCAAGTGATCGAGTGTATCTCTCATGGCTCCTGGCTCTGGATGTCTTGCATCGAAAAATATGAGTACTAAATCGGAAAGATTTATAATATGATCACTCATTCTTAAAATAGCATCTCGTTGAATATCTGCATCAAAACCTGGAGAATCTATGAGAATTTTCCCTTTAATGCGCTCACTTTTTACCGCTTTTAGCTGTATATATTTATTGATGTTTTTCTCTTTTGGATCAAGTTTTTCGATCTCTTTTGAAATATTATAGAAGGGAAAACGAGGATCTGCATCTAAAGCAACTCCCGGTAGTGATACTATTTCATCTTTTTGGGTATAACAGATTACTGTAAATTTATCATCTACTGCTTGATTGCCTGTATCTTGTACTTTTTTTCCTAAAAATTCGTTAATAAAGCTAGATTTTCCTGCACTAAAGGTACCTAAAATTGAGATAAGAGGCCACCAAGAAATAGTTTCTGTATATGTTTGCTGTGGTTGAAGAAATCCAATTTTTTTTGCAATTTTATCAAGCTCTTTATATTCATCTATAACTTCTACTAATAGAGGATTTTCTTGAAGTAGATGCTCTTTTAATTTTTGATACCGCTCTTGAGGTGTCATATTTAGCCCTTTTTAATTTTTAGTATAGCATAAGCTTATTTTTCTAGCAATATTTAATATTAAATAATATTAAAATTAGAGAGATATGGTTTTCATTATATTTCATACAGTAAGGGTAGGGTACTAGATAAGATATTCTACATTGTATCTTGTAAGAAAAAAATGAAGTTTTAATTAGATATATTTTGCTCTGTTTATATTCCTGTTTGACTTGCTTCTAACAAATTCTTGTGGTAAGATATTATTATATTCTTACCATAAGGAAGGATGAATTATGAATAGCTATGGAGAGAAAATTAGAAAACTTCGTGAAGAGTTTGGACTCTCTCAAAGTGAGCTTGCTCAAAAATTAGGGGTGCATAAACAGATGATTAGTGATATAGAAAGGGGTAAACAAAAAAGATTTAATCCTCAGGTAGAAAGAAAACTTATGGAGCTTTTTGGTCTACAAAATATTTGGTTTGAAGAGCTTCCTACCGATAATAATATAGAGGCGTATGAATTAGATAGCTTAAATGCAGAGGAGCAAATTCTCATTAAATATTTTCGCTATGTTCCAGAAAATAGGCGCTTACAGACATTAGCATGTCTTTTACAATGCCTTTCAAGAAATAGTATAGATAACAATGAGTGCAATAATAATCTTTAATTGAGCCCTTATTTTTATTAAACTTGATTGACTATGACTAAAATTTTATGTTATAATTTAAATAAAAAAGGGGAGGAGAGCCTTGAGTAAAAGCCTCTATGAAACTTTAGGAGTAAGTCCTACTGCATCTGCAGACGAAATTAAAAAAGCGTATCGAAAACTTGCACGAAAATACCATCCTGATATCTGTAAAGAGCCAGAATGTGAAGAGAAATTTAAAGAGATCAATGCTGCGTATGAGATTTTGAGTGATCCCGAGAAGAGAAAACAGTATGATCAATATGGCGATGCCATGTTTGGAGGGCAAAATTTTCATGATTTTGCGCAGCAAAATTTCCAAGGTGGAGTAGATTTAGATGAAATTCTACGCTCCATTTTTGGAGGAGGTGGATTTAGTGGTTTTGGTAGCTCAGGGTTTAGCAGTGGCTTTGGTGGTTTTGAAGATTTTGCGCAGCCAGACCTTGATATTCATGCTAAGATCACTATACCTTTTCGTACTGCTGTGTTGGGTGGAACCCACTCTATTTCTATAAATGGAGAGACTTTTGATGTGCGTATTCCTGCTGGAGTGAAAAATGGTGATACCCTTCGTATTAGAGGAAAAGGTAAAAGTTATAAAAATAGGCGAGGGGATCTATTGCTAAAGGTAGAAGTTGCACCAGATCCTGAGTATGAAAGAGTAGGTAATGACCTTTATAAAAAGGTTGACATTCCGTTAAAAATTGCAATGTTTGGCGGAAAAATAAAAGTCTCAACATTGGAAAAAGAGATTACTTTAAAAGTTCCTAAAAATACTAAATGTGCTCAGAAGTTTCGTGTAAAAGGGCTAGGAGTTATAGATCGTAAAACAAAACAAAAAGGTGACCTCTATCTTGAGACAAACATTATATTGCCAAAGGTGGAGGAGTTGGATAGCGATTTGGCTAAAATGATGGAGGAAAAACTGCCAGGAGGTGAATATGCATAAGTATGATGAGCCGGTGTATCTTATTAGTGTTGTGGCAAAAGTTCTTAATATACATCCTCAAACTCTTCGGCAATATGAGAGAGAGGGGTTAATTACTCCTTCGCGTACAGAGGGAAAAACTAGACTCTATTCTCAAAAAGATATTGATCGTATTAAAACTATTCTTCGATTAACAAGAGATTTAGGAGTTAACTTGGCAGGAGTAGATATTATTTTGCGTCTCAAAGAGCAGATAGAGGAGATGGAAAAAGAGATTGAGATGCTTCGAAATGAGCTTCAAAAGTATGAAGAGAATATCACAGTACCTAGAAGTAGGGCAATAATCAAAAAAGATTTTAATACTGAGATTATAATTTTTGAGGAGAAAGAGTAATCAATGCTCTTGTAGCCTTGTTACTTTGGCTCCTAGAGCATTGAGTTTATTTTCTAAATTTTCATATCCACGATCAAGATGGTAGATACGGTGAATGTTACTTGCTCCTTGTGCTGCTAGAGCTGCTAGTACAAGGGCACTGCTGGCTCGTAAGTCTGTAGCCATGACATCGGCTCCATAAAGTTGAGTAGGACCTATAATGGTAGCAATATTGCCTTTGAGCTGAATATTTGCTCCAAAACGTCTTAGTTCTGCAACGTGCATAAAGCGATTTTCAAAAAGCCTCTCTTCTATAATAGAAGTTCCTTCTGCTAGTAGTGCAAGAGCCATAAACTGTGCTTGCATATCTGTAGGAAATCCTGGATATTCGCTTGTGATGATTTCAATTGGTTGAATATTTCTTGCTGGTTTGATTGTAATAGTACTGTTTTTTACAAGGATACCAAATCCCATCTGTTGGAGTTTGATTAAGATACTTTCTAAGTGAGCGGGAATAACTTTTTCTAAAGTAATAGTTGATTGTGTGATAGCCCCTGCACATAAGTATGTACCTGCTTCAATGCGATCAGGTATAACTGAAAAGGGCTTAATCTCCAGTAGCTCTCCTGCAGTTCCGTGTATAACTATTTCATCACCGCCAATACCGCTTATTTCTACTCCACTTTGGTGTAAAATTTCGCATAGCTGTACTACTTCTGGCTCTTTTGCCGCATTAATAATAGTCGTTTTTCCTTTAGCTAAGGCAGCAGCCATAATAATATTTTCAGTACCCGTTACTGTAATTTTATCAAAAACTATTGTGGCTCCTTGTAAACCTTTTTTTGCTTCAGCGTATACATAGCCACTCTTGATACTTATATTTGCTCCCATCTGTTTTAGAGCTTTTAGATGAAGATCTATAGGTCTTTGTCCTATAGCACATCCTCCAGGAAGGCTTACTTCACATTGTCCAAATCTTGCAAGGAGTGGGCCTAAAACCAAAATGGAGGCACGCATAGTTCTTACAATATCATAAGTAGCTTTTGTAGAGGAGATAGGGGTTGTATCAATTTGTACACTGCTATTTTGATTGTATGTATAAGTTGCTCCTAAGTTATAGAGTAGTTTTAATAGTGTTTTAATATCTTGAACATTTGGTAAGTTGCTGATTTGTACACTATTTTTTGCAATAATTGTTGCTGCTATTAAAGGTAAAGCAGCATTTTTGGCACCAGAAATTGTTACTTTACCTTCTAATTTGTGTCCACCTACAATGTGTAAGTAGTCCATTATTTTCCTTTTTTTGGGGAATTATACTAAAATAACTTTAATATTAAATAATATGGGGCAAAGATGGATAGACTTAGAAGGGTAGAGGAGCTTTTAGATTCGCTTAATACTATGGATATTTGTCGTAAAAAGAACTATAAAAAGCTTTATAATCTTTTTGAGGAGTTAGATTTTAAAAATAAAATTAAAGATTTTGAAGAGCTTTTTTCATTTTTAGCAATTAATCTTACAGGTTTATCTTTACAGAGAGGGCAATTAGGAAAGGTTTTGGAAGGGCGCTATATTCAAATTATAGGAATTAGAAGAGTTGATGGCAGGATGAAAAATATTAGTTTGAAGTATTTTGGTAAGGCAGAAAATGTTGATGAGGAGGATAGGAGAAGAATTATTGAATTTGTTTTGCGATGGCGTTTAGAAAAGAGTTTTATAAATGTGGATTATTATATGGATGAAGTTTGTGATTTTTATAATATTTCATCTAATATTACTAAATAATATACTTTCTAATACCAAAAACATGGCAAAGAAGAATTATAATAATTCACAAAATTCTAAAAAATTCAGTAAAATTATGGAGAAGAGAATGTGGATGACTATAATGGGTTAGGGTTTAAATGGAATTGATAATATTAGATGATATATTATATTTATCTAAAATAAAAACCGTCAAAGGCTAATTATGAGCCCACTCATATATAGAGCGTATGCCAAGAATAATCTCTTACAAATTACAATTTATAAAAACAGTTACGACTTTTTTGTCATACTTCGTTTTACAAGAGCTAAAGAAGGAGGAGGGTATGATACGCAAAATAATATTGCTATAAAATATACACTTTTTGATTTTAACGCCTTAAGCTTCGCTCTTGAAGAAGCCAGTTACAATGAAGGAAGTGCAAATTACATAAAATACTCTGACCCAACTAAAGGCGGAGCACAAGGTGCAAAGAAACAAGTCACTATAGCCAGAGGCTATCTCAATTTACAACAAAGCAATAAACTCATAAGCATTAGATTAACGCGTTATGAAATGAGAGCTTTAGCATATGAGATAAGAAAATTATGTGATATGATGCTACAAAAGCTTGTAGAAACAAATCGAAAGGATAATTAATGAAATATGAAAATCTCTTTGAAGAGGAAATTTCACGCATAGAAAATATATTAAACCAAAAAAAAGTGAAAATTCAAGACTATAAAATCGAAAACACTACATATCGATTCGCATTAGTAGATTTTTCTACTATGCAAGTACTAAAACAGATGGAAAAAAATTTTGGAGAATATATTAAAGAAAAGTTTAATACTACACTAAAACGTCCATACTATTATGTTGCAAAACTCATTTGTGGACAAGAGCCTATTGACTATTTCCGTATAACAATGCAAAAAAAATATATCTATGTTAAAGATAAGGAGAAAATTTTAAGAGATTTAGAAAAACTTTTTACAATATGGAAAAACAAGAAAATTCTAGAAACCAAAAAATATATCAAAAGAAATAGAGTAACCGAGATAGAAGCAAAAAAGCTTCAAGATAAAACCTTGCAAGAGATTGAAGAAGCTCAACAAGAACTTTTAAATATACAAAAACATCCAGAAAAGTATGAGCTTATACGCACAAATTACCACTATGCAAAATACTATCCAGAAATAATCTATCGTTTACAAAGTGAAAGTAGGTATAGAACAACGCTACTTAGAAAAAATGTGCTCAATATCATATGTTACGAGCCCTTAAAAAGAGAAAAAAAGAGACGTAGAGATATGGAGATAGAAAAATTTTTAGAAGATGCCTATAACCCCTTTGAATATATTTTTGCCAAAAGAGTCGAAAAAGGCACTGACTCACTAATTTCATAAGAGATTTTAAGAAAAAAAAGAATGAGAGGTAAAAAAAATCGATAAGAGGCAAGAGAATATGTTAAGATAAGAATATGAGAAGGCAAGAATGTAGAAGATGTAAATTAAAAAGAGTAGTAAAAGCGGGATTTAGAAGATTGGTGGATAGGAAAGTTCAAAGATACAAATGTCAAGAGTGTGGATTTTATTTTACAAATCAAGAGAGATACCAACGCTTATCAAAAGAGAAAATAGAGTTAATTCACAAGATGTATGAAGAGAAGGGAGAGCAGAGGAAAATAGCCAGAATATTAGGTATTTCTCTAAGAGCAGTGCAACATCATCTTAAAAAAAAAGATGAAAGAGACAATAGAGTTTTATAAAGAGAGCATTGAAAAGATAAAAAAGTCTTTGAGCTTTGAATATAGCATAATGGATGAGCTTTTTACCTTTGTAAAAAG
>WGAX01000155.1 GCA_015494595.1 Nitratiruptor sp. | reverse complement strand
TGGATATGGATATTTTTAGCCTTTTGACGCAGTTTCTTGGCTCTATTAAAAAAGAGATCGCTCATCATTGCCACACTTTTGGCATCCTTTGGCAAGGCAAACTGCACTCGATTTCCCTCAAAATCCTCTCCCACAAACTCCTTTTGATAGGGTTTAATTTTGTGCAGGTTTGCTAGCACAATTTGCGCCTTTTTTTCTTCTTGCTGAGCCTCTTGTAAAAGATTTTCCTCTTTTTCTAAGCTTTTTAGCCTCTCTTGCAATCTTTGGATCTGTTTGTTGAGTTGCAAAAGTTTGGAGCTTTTTAGCACGCTTAGACGCTTTTGCAGCTCATTTTTGTAGATACCAAGCAAAAAGACATCCATATCCTCTATATGCAGTGGAGTTTTATCCAGCTGAGCTGGAGGCGTAAGGGCAAAGAGCTTTTTGCCAGGCCTTAAGTCTCTATGAAAATCGTGGTGCAACGCTTCAAGCACTACACTATTTGGATCTAAAATAATAGCATTGGCATGTCTACCTGTAAATTCTAGTTGCAAAATAGCCTTTTCCTCTTTATAAGATCCCCTTTTATTACAATAGATACGAATAATTTTGTCATTTTGATCTATTTCAATTTTTTCAATTTTACTCTTCTTGCAACGCTTTGCCAATACCTTGTCAAAAGGGGCGTTGTAAAATTTGGATTTGGTAAAGTCGTCTCTTTTGTAGATGAGATTTTTGCTGCGGTTAAGATCAAAAAATATCTCCTCATTTTTATCAAACACTATGCGAATTACATTATCATCCACGCGGGCAATATCGTGAATTGTGCGAAACTTTTGCAAATAGTGAGCAACCGCTTTTAACTCTTTATACTTCATAACTCCTCCAACTTTGATAAAATATCAAAAATCTTTTTAAAGGCAGATTATGGCTCAAACAATTACAGAAAAAATATTTAGCGAGCATGTTGGACGAGAGGTGAAAGCAGGAGAGATAGTAGAGTGCGAGCTTGATATGATTATAGGCAACGACATCACTACACCTATCTCTATCAAAGCTTTTAGAGAGAGTGGAGCTAAGAGATTGGCAAAGCCGGATAATTTTGCAATAGTGCTCGATCACTTCATCCCAGCCAAAGATATAGCAAGCGCAAACCAGGCAAAAATCAGTAGAGAGTTTGCCTATGAGCACAACTTAAAACACTTTTTTGATGAAAAGGATATGGGAATTGAGCACGCCCTGTTGCCAGAAAAGGGGCTTGTGGTGCCGGGGGATGTGATTATTGGCGCAGATTCTCACACCTGCACCCACGGCGCTTTGGGTGCCTTTGCTACAGGAATGGGCAGCACCGATTTAGCGTATGGGATGATTACTGGCAAAAACTGGTTTAAAGTCCCATCTACTATTAAAGTCGTTTATACTGGCAAACTTGGGGAATATGTATATGGAAAAGATCTTATCTTAGAGCTTATTCGGCGCATCGGCGTAGATGGGGCACTCTATAAAGCGTTGGAGTTTACTGGCGATACTATAGAAAACCTCGATATGGATGGGCGCTTTAGTCTGTGCAATATGGCAATAGAGGCTGGAGCAAAAAATGGCATCATCGCAGTAGATGAGGTGACAAAAGCCTTTTTAGCTGACAAAGAGCTAGCAAGAGAGCCAAAATACCACTACAGCGATGAAGGTGCTGAGTATGAGAAAGTAATAGAGATCGATGTAAACAGTTTAGAGCCAGTCATTGCTTTCCCACACCTGCCAAGCAATGGACGCCCAATTAGCGAGGCTGCAAAGATGGATCTAAAAGTAGATCAAGTATTTATTGGCAGCTGCACCAATGGTAGACTTAGCGATATTGCTATTGCTGCACAAATTCTTAAAGGTAAAAAGGTAGCTAAACATACACGCATGATCGTCACACCTGCCACCCAAAAGATCCTCAAAGAGGCTGAAAAACGAGGCTATATTGATACTCTTATAGACGCTGGAGCGGTTGTGAGCAACCCAACCTGTGGGGCGTGCCTTGGGGGCTATATGGGAATTTTAGCAGATAATGAGAGGTGTGTAAGCACTACAAATAGAAACTTTGTAGGAAGAATGGGGGCAAGAAGTAGCGAAATTTACCTAGCTAACTCTGCAGTAGCAGCTGCCAGTGCAGTGGCTGGCAAAATCGCCGATCCAAGAGAGCTCTAAGCTGGGCTTTCCTGTGATCCTCTTCGATCTTAAAACTCTTGGCTCTCTTACCACTGGCACTTTCATCGAGCGACAAAATCGCTTCCTCGCCATCGCCACTGTTGATAATCAGATCCAAAAAGTTCATATCGCAGATACTGGAAGGCTTGAGGAGATCCTCACACC
>WGAX01000154.1 GCA_015494595.1 Nitratiruptor sp. | reverse complement strand
CAGCTCCCGCATCTTTTGCTCCCTTGGCAAGGGGATGGATATTTGGCGAAGCTAGGTCTACTACTCTTTCAATGGCGCTATTGAGAAGCTCTACAATCAAAGGAATAAAAAGAGAAGTTTGTAAAATCACTTTTGAGAGGAGATGTAGAGGCATAAGCCAAAAAGCAGTGCTAAAAAGAGCAAACAAAATAACCTCAATCTTAAAACTGGTTTCACTCTTCCAGCACTCTATAACTCCATCAATAGCATAGCGAGCATTTTTAAAAAGACTATATTTTGGTTGGTTTCTCATCAAATCATATACCTTCTAGCTTCCTCTTTACTTGGTAGAGGGCTTACTTGAAATTGTTGATCTTCAATTATAACGGTGTGGGACTCTTTTGCTTTGGAGTAGGTAAGAGCGATACTGGCTGCTAGTTTCTTATCCTCATTTGAGGCATTTTTGCTAAGAAGACTTAAGGGACCAGCTAGAGGGAGCTTAAAAAGGGTATATTTATTGTAATTTTTTGAGGAAATTTTCTCATTTTCCTCTTTGTTACGGCTTACTATGAGTTTAGCACCATTGGGCAAGCGAAAATGGCGTCCTAGCTTCAATACCTCAATATCTTCTGTATCGAAAGTATCATACTTAATGTGCTCTTTAATCTTCTTACTAAAATACTCATCTGTAAGCAGACACCCCCCGCTTGGGCTCTCATAATTCTCTATTCCCCATTTTTTAGCTAATTGCATCTGCACCTCTCGGCTGCGCCCTTGAATATCTAGCAGCTTCTCTCTATCTACCCACCCCTTTTGCTCAGGGATTGTGGGAGGTAGTAGTTTTGCCGAGAGTGGGCGAAGAATGAGTCCATCGGCACTAGAGAGGTTCTCTACTTTTTTGAGTGCATCAAAACGCTGGCTCATAGGGCGTTGCCCCACTACCTCACCGCTGATAATAAAATGGGCATCATATTTTGGCAAGAGAGCCTTTGCTACGCGAATCATATTGGCATGGCAGTCGATACAGGGATTGAAATTTTTGCCATAACCATATTTTGGATCAAAAAGTATCTCTTGGATAAACTGCTCTTTAATATCGATAATCTCTAGCTTTGCGCCAATCTTTTGGGCAATATTTTCCAAATAGACTCTCTTTTGCTCCTCATTTTTACCTCCAAATCCAGTATCAAAATAGAGTCCTATAACTTCAATACCCTGCTCAATAATGAGTTTCATTGCAAGCAGGCTATCAAGCCCCCCGCTAAAAAGTGCTAATGCTCGAATCTTCTGCAAAAATATCTCCAAATTATGAAATTTCTATTATTTTATCACAAATCTTTGATTTTATAAGAGGGCTTATAGGGTGGTTAAATTATCTATTTCAAGTAGCTTTGCATCTAGCTCGGCATTGAGCTTTTCAAAAATATCGTGGCTAATGGAGCCTTTGTGATAGGCCTCTAGGAGTCTGTTTTTTTGCAGATTTATGAGATAGCGCTGTACGCGCAAAAACTCTTCGGTACTTAAAAGCTCGGTTTGGGGTTTGTTTTGCTGGAGGTTTTGTTGGGCTTGCTCTTTGATGGTTTGGTACTCTTTGGCGATTTTTTGGAGCGTTTCTTGCGAAGCGATGTGGTGGCGTTGGAGGTAGTCTAGCTCATCGAGTACACTTTGGGCTAGCATTGCCTGGGTGCGAGCGAGCTCATAAGCAGTGAGATCCTCTTTCGTGCTGAGGATTCCAAGCCTTTTTGTAAGGGGTGCTATAGTAAGACCTTGTATGAAAATAGAGAGTATCACTACTCCAAAGACCATTGTCACGACCACATCTTTGTAGGGTAATGAGTCTGGTAGTGATAGAGCAAGCACCATTGAGAGTGCACCTCTGAGTCCTCCCCAAGACATCACCACTGCCCAAGAAGCCGGGAAGTGAAGTTTTGTAGGATACAAAAGTGCCCAAACCCCTCCTACTACCACGAAGCGTGCTAGTGTCATAGCAAGATAGGCCAATAAAATCATGGGCCAAAAGGAGAGCAGCTGTGAGAAATTTATCGAAAATCCCATGAGGAGGAAGATTAAGGAGTTGAGAGCAAAGGCAAGAAAATCCCAAAACTCTTCGACGCTAAGGCGCACAGAAGGGTAGCGCGAAGCTGCGAGGATACGATTTTGTATCACGATACTAGTGGTAACTGTAGCGATAACGCCAGAAACTCCGAGACTGTCTGCTATGATGAAAGAGCTGTAGGCAGCGATCACTGTCATGGTGATGACAATCATTGCATCGTCAAGCTCCTCAATCATCCAAGCGATAATGAGTGCTACCAAGAGTCCT
>WGAX01000153.1 GCA_015494595.1 Nitratiruptor sp. | reverse complement strand
TATTGAAGCCCTCAAAGGCTATAAAGCTGGCACAAGAAACGTGCATGGCATGGGTGCTTTGATGAAAGGCCAAGTTGCAAGCCTTAGCGATGCTGATATGGAAGCAATCGCAGATTACATCTCTAAACAGTAATCAAAGGGGCTTTGCCCCGCTCTTATGAAAGAGATTCTCACAAATCCAGTGCTTCCACAAATCGCGGTCTGGGCAGCGCTTCCTATACTATTGGCAGTTTTGTGGTATCTGCTTGAGCATCAAAAACGAGATTAATCGGGAAAAAATCTTCTATCGTCTCTTTTTTTCTGTAGTGCTTTTTTCTTTTTCTCTTCCATTTTCACAGCATCTTTAAGCTCCTCTTCGCCATCAAACCTAGCACCATCCAAAAACTTTGCAGTATCGTCAAACTGCCCGGTCTTCAATCCCCAAATAAGCGCAAAAAGCCCAAAGGCTCCTAAAAGCGTAGAGATAAAGATCATCATCCCAATTACCCAAGCATCCATTTAACTCCCTTTATACGAAAACTATTGCCTACAACTGTGAGTGAGCTTAGCGACATGGCTAGGGCCGCAAAGAGCGGATTGATATATCCCATTATCGCAAGCGGCAAAGCTACGATATTGTATAAGAATGAGAGCCCTAAGTTTTCCTTGACTGCCCTAAATACTCTTTTGCTAATGACTATAGCCTCATAGATTTTGATGGGCTTCTCATCAAGCAATACCACATCACTCACACTAAGTGCAATATCCGCTCCGCTTCCCATCGCAATAGCTATATCGCTGCAGGCTAGTGCTATCGCATCATTGATCCCATCACCTGCCATAATGACAGTTTTGCCCTTTTTGTGCAGCTCATCGATGAAGGCACTCTTTTGCTGTGGCAAAAGCTTTGCTTTAAAATGCTCAATCCCTACCTCTTTGGCCACTTTTTTAGCTGCCTTTTCATTGTCACCTGTGAGCATCCAAACATCGAGCCCAAGCTCTTTGATTTTGCCAATCGCATAGGCAGCCTGCTCTCTTATTTCATCGCTTAGTTCATAGATGACTACCAGCTTTTTATCGATTGCCACCGCAAATATGGAGTATTCGCCTTTGTAATCAATCTGGATGCCAGACTCTTGCAAAAATTTCGCATTGCCTCCAATCACCTCTTTGCCATCAATTATTGCTCTTATCCCTTTTGCCTTGATCTCTTGCATATCTCTGATTTCTAGCAGCTGCACATCGCCCTTTTGCTTTAGATACTCCCATACGCCCTTGCTGATTGGGTGGTTGGAGTGCTCAGTAAGAGTATAGACGATGCTCTCATTAAACGCCTCCAAACGCTCCTCTGCCACAACGCTTGGTCTACCCTTAGTGATGGTGCCCGTTTTATCCAGTACCAATACATTGGCTTTTGCCATAGTCTCTAAAAAACTTGCTTCTTTAAAAAGTATTCCTCTCTTCAAAGCCTCGCCAAGCCCAACTAATGTCGCCATCGGCGTAGCCAAACCCAAAGCACAAGGACACGCAATCACTATCACGCTCACTGCTACAATCAAAGCCTTCTCAAACTCTCCTACATACCAATACCATCCCGCAAATGTCAGCAGCGCTAGAGTTAACACTATGAGGCTAAAGTAGCCGCTAATACTATTTGCTAGCTGTTCAATACGAGGCTTTTTGACGACGGCATCCTCAAGGAGTGTCGCGATATTGGAGATCAAAGATGTGCTAAACTCTTTTGTAGCCTTGTAGCGAATGAGAGAATCTAGTAGCACCGAGCCGCTTAACACCTCATCGCCCACTCTTTTAAATACCGGCTCGCTTTCACCTGTAAGCGAGCTCTCATCAAAACTTCCCTCGCCACTGACAATCACGCCATCAATCACCACTTTTTCACCAGCTTTGATCTCAATAACGTCTCCTACCATTACATTCTCTACGCTCACAAGTGCCTTTTGGCCATCTTTAATAACTTTTACTTCTGTAGGTAGGCTACCTAATAGGGAATCCACCGTATCGACTGCTTGCTTTTTGCTAAGGACTTCCAGATATTTACCCACAAGCACGAAGGTAATAATCATCGTCACTGAATCGAAATAGACCTCCCCGCTCTTCGTCGCCATCGCATAGATGGAATAAAGATAGGTAAGCGTTGCCCCGCTTGCAACCAAAAAGTCCATATTGATGAAACGGTTTTTAATGCCATAGTAGGCTCCTTTAAAAAAGACCCAGCCGCTATAAAAAAGCGTCGGAGTAGCCAATGCAAACTCTGCAATATTGAGTATATTTTTTATGTCGCTTCTCATTCCTGTAAAAAAGCCTACATACTGGGCAATCGCTATCCACATGATATTCATCGTTGCAAAAACAGCTAGCAATATCCTAGCGTAGTAATCCCTTCTTTGCTTGGTAGCGCGCTCTTCTTGCAATGTAGGATCATAGGGGTAGGCGTTGTAGCCAATGGATCGGATAGTCTCAATGATTTTGGAGAGTTTCACCTCCTCTGGATCCCAGATAACTTTTGCTTTGTTATTGGTATAGTTGATGCTAGCTTCTATGACGCCTGGAAGTTTATGCAAAACTTTTTCATTAAGCCACACACATGCTGCACAGTGAATGCCTTCAATTATGAGATTGATCTCATACAAGCCATCATCCCGCACCTTCACATAGCGCTTGATAAAGCCTT
>WGAX01000152.1 GCA_015494595.1 Nitratiruptor sp. | reverse complement strand
TAGTTAAACTCTCCAATCTGGGCAGTCACATCCTTTGGAATATCCACATGCACTGGACCTGGTCTGCCGCTTCTTGCCAGATAAAAGGCTTCTGCTAAGATTTGGGGTAATTCATCGGCACTCTTGACCAAAAAGTTATGCTTCGTGCATGGTCTGCTAATACCTACTGCATCAATCTCTTGAAAAGCGTCTGTGCCTATCATACTAAGAGGCACCTGTCCGCTTACAACCACTATAGGGATTGAGTCCATATACGCAGTTGCTAGGCCTGTAACTGCATTGGTAAAACCTGGACCGCTTGTTACAAAAGCAACGCCCACCTTTCCTGTGGCCCTTGCATACCCATCAGCCGCGTGTACAGCTGCTTGCTCGTGGCGAGTGAGGATATGCTCAAAATATCGATGTTTATAGATCTCATCATACACATTCATAATGGCGCCACCGGGATAGCCAAAAACTACCTCAACACCCTCTTCTCGCATCGCTTCTACGACCATCTGCGCGCCGCTCATCTTCGCCATCGCTTCTCCTACTTCATTTAGCTTTATTTATTGTATCAAAAATAAAACAAATTTTATCCTATTTTATTGCAAAGACTCAAAGCCACCCCCTCTCTTACCCCTTCATCTACAACAACCATCTCCTTAAAGCCGCTGCAATATAAAAGCTCTTGCAAAATCACAATACCAGCCAATATTGCATCCTCTCTACCAACCCCAACAATTTGGGCTCTTTTTTTGCTATCGAGTCGGCTAAGAATCTGCCAGCTTCTTTGTATATCCTTTGCATCGATTTTTTGCAGGCTTACTCTTTGAGCGCTGTAACTATTTGCATCAAGCCCAAGCTTTACAGCTGCCACTGTTGTAGGAGTACCCCCTGTAGCTGCCAAAATCTTAGGTTTTCCAAAAATTTCATAGGCATCATTTAAAAACTCTTTAATTTTGGCTACCTCTTTTTTGATGCCAAAGAGGATCTGCTCTTTTGTCTTATATTTTTGAATAGTGGTTAAAATCCCCAAAGAAAAGCTTTGGCAAAGGACTCTATCTTTATACTTGAGCATCACCTCAGTAGAAGCCCCGCCAATATCAATAGCCACAAATTTCTCTCTATATGTATACTCTCTTGCAAGGGCATATTCAACGCCCCTCAAACTATAAAAGCACTCCTGCTCCTCATCAATAATATCAACCCTAATATTACAAGCCTTTTGAATCTGCTCTACTGCCTCCTTGGCATTTAAGGCCTTGCGAAAGGCAGCAGTAGCAACAGCTTTTAGAGGCAGATCAAAGCCTATCTTCTCTTTTGCCTCCAGCAAAGCTGCAACGATGCGCTCAATAGCTGCCTCTGAGATTTTGCCACTTTTGGATAAGCCATCAGCTGTGCGCACCACCTTCTCAAATTCAGCCACCTTTTTCAAGCTCATACAATCAAGCCTTACAGCCCGCAAGGAGTTTGAGCCTATATCAATTCCTGTTGCCATCAGCGCTCCTCATGGAAGCGAAAGCCGTGTTTGTGCAAAAGTTTTCTAATCTCCTCTTGATGCTCTTTTCCTTTGGTCTCCAATCCAATAGAGACATTGGCATCTCCATAAGCAAGACTAGCAGAGGTACGATCGTAGCCAATTTGCACAATATTTGCTCCCACAGCTGCCAAAACTTGGGTAAGTTTCATAAGGCTTCCGGGCTTATCTACAAGGGTTACGATAAGCTTCATTTTGCGATAGGACTTTATAAGTCCCTTTTCAATAATGACGCTTAGCATCGTCACATCGATATTGCCTCCGCTTAACACTACCGCTACTCTGCTTTGAGGCGCAACATCAAGCTTATCATACAAAAGTGCAGCCACACCTACTGCACCTGCCCCTTCAACTACTAGCTTTTGATTCTCAAGCAAAAACAAAATCGCATCTGCTATCTCTTCATCATCAACCTCTACTATATCATCAACTGTCTCTAAAATAATCTCCAATGTCACTGGGGAGGTATCTCTTACAGCAATCCCATCTGCAATGGTTCTCACTTCAGTGGAATCCACTGCTCTGCCAAGCCTAAAGGACTCCCTCATAGCAGGAGCACCTGCAGCAGTTACACCTATAACTTTGATACTTGGCTTTAGCTGCTTGATTGCACTTGCCATTCCAGCTATCAAACCGCCCCCGCCAACAGGCACCACTACAGCATCGATCTCATCAATCTCCTCTAAAATCTCTAATGCAATGGTGCCCTGTCCTGCCATCACATCCCGATCGGCAAAAGGGTGGACAAAGGCTAGATTGTGCTTTTTGGCATACTCTACTGCATACGCATAAGCCTCATCATAGTTTGCCCCTTGCAAGATCACTTGTGCCCCGTAAGCTTTTACACCATTGACTTTGGTTAAAGGAGTATTTTCTGGCATTACAATAGTAGCATCGATATTATAATAGTTGGCACTAAAGGCCACACCTTGGGCGTGATTGCCTGCACTTGCTGCTACTACACCACTACACTCTTTATGCAGCTTTGCAATCTTATTAAATGCCCCTCTTAGCTTAAAAGCCCCCGTAACTTGAAGATTCTCTTTTTTTAAGTAGACCTCTTTTTTGCTCTTTTTACTAAGAATAGGAGCGTAGGCAAAAGGTGTGTGGCTTATCACCTTTGCTACACGCTTTTGGGCATCTTGAATCTCTTGTAATGCGATCATCTTCTATCCAAAAAGCATTCTATGATCAACCATTGTACACCTATTTTGCACTACCTGCATACCGGCCTCTTTGGCCTTTTGCGCAGCTTCATTATTGACAATCCCCTTTTGCAGCCATACAACTTTTACATCACCTCTCTCAATTGCTGCATCCACAATAGGAGGTATTGCTGCCGGCTTTCTAAATATATCGATCATATCAATTGCAAAAGGAACCTCTGCCAAACTTCTATAGACCTTTTCGCCTAAAATCTCATCCTCTTTAGGGTAGATTGGCACAATTTTATAACCAACACTTTGTAAATAGGCTGCAACTTTATGGCTATCTTTAGCTGGATTTGGCGACAGTCCCACAACCGCTATAGTTTTAACACTTTCAAAAATCTCTCTTATAGAATCTAAATCTTCATTAATAGTAGGAAATTCACACTCCATAATACTCCTTTGTATAGTGAGGCAATTTTACCAAAAAATTAGTTAAACTTTCTTGGACACTGCCTTGGAATTGTGCGCAGTTTTTGTATATAAGCCTGCAAAGCTTTTATTCTATGAATATCTGATGGGTGCGTAGAGAGAAACTCTGGTACTTGCGCCCTAGATGCTTGCATCATCTTGTACCAAAACCGAATTGCCTCATTGGGGTTATAACAGGCTTTATACATCAAATATAATCCCAACTGATCTGCTTCATACTCAAACTTTCTGCTGTAAGGATATATCAAGCCATACTTTGTGCTTACGCCATACGCTAAATCAAAAAGTGGTCCCCATTTAGAGCCGCTTACTTGCAACCCTTTTGCCAGCAGCCGCTTCCCAAGATCTCCCATCATAGCCATAGAGACTCTCTCACTGCCGTGTCGTAAAATTGCGTGGGCAACTTCGTGTCCAATCACTGCTGCCAATTGATCCTCATTATCTATTAGTTTCAATAATCCTGTATAGACAAAGATTTTGCCTCCCGGTAGACAGAAAGCATTAATTTGAGGAGACTCCAATACATAAAAGTGCCACTGAAAGCCCGGATGAAACTCCTTTTCTGCTACTTTAGCTATACGGCTAGCAACTCGTTGTACTAAATTATTATAAGCAGGATTGCGAGAGAGTTTTGCTTTTTGTAAAATCTCTTGCTCTGCTTGCAAACCCATCTGTAACTCCTGCTGAGGAGAGATAAGAATAAGCTGATTGCGATGGGTATAGGGATTTTTGCTACAGGCAATAAACAGAATAAGAGGCAGGAAAAAAAGTAGTAATCTTTTCATTATCGATCCTTTTTTTTCCTGCATTATAGCACTAATAGCCCAAAATTTTCAAAAGATGATAAGCTCCAAAGGCTACAAGCCAAGCTAACACATTGGGATAGATGGTATAAAAGGCTCTCCAAGCCCATTGGGGTACCTCTGCATAAAAGGTACTCATAGCAGCTACACATGGACTATAGATCATAATAATAATAATCAAAGCAATCGCTGTTTTAAAATCGATATTTTCTCGTAGTTTACTAATGAGCGTATCGCTTCTCTCATCGGCTTCACCCACTGCATAAAGCGTTGCCAATGTGGAGACTACCACCTCTTTTGCTGCAAGTCCGCTAATGGTAGCCACACTAAGCCGCCAATCAAATCCAAGGGGTGCAAAGATTGGCTCAATAGTTTTGCCAATTTGTCCCAAATAGCTATACTCCAAATTTCTTGCTGCCAACTCATTTTGCAGTAAAACTTTTTGGGCTTCACTATGAGCTTGGACTATTTTTTGCTCATACTGACTTTGTAACTGCTCATTTACAGGATAGCTACTTAAAAACCAGATAATCATTGCAGCCCCCGCTATAAATGTGCCAGCCTTTTTGATAAAGAGTTTAGCTTTGATCCAAAGCTCCATTGCAAGCACTTTGATTGAGGGAAAACGGTATGGGGGCATCTCCATCACAAAAGGCTCAGGCTCACCCTTGAATAAAATCGTGCGCAAAATCTTTGCTACTATAAGCCCCAAAATCGCTCCCCCAACATAGATGGTAAAGAGCACATTACCAGCACTTGTCGTCGGAAAAAAAGCAGCAATAAAGAGCACATACACAGGCAGCCTCGCACTACAGTTCATAAACCCCAAAATCAGCATAGTAATGAGCCTATCTTTTGGGTTTTTAAGCGTGCGCGCTGCCATATAGGCTGGCACTGTGCAACCAAAACCACTCACTAGAGGAATGAAAGCTTTTCCTTGCAAGCCAAACTTCTTCATAAAGCCATCAAGCAAAAAGGCAGCTCTAGCCATGTAGCCTGTTTGCTCAAGCAAATTGATTCCCAAAAAGAGAATCAAAATATTTGGCAAAAACATAATAACTGCCCCAACAGCAGGAACAACCCCATCCGTAATCACACTATTAAGATCCCCAGCCGGTAAAATGGTCTTAAGCCAAGCTGCAAAGTTACTTACTGTTTCATCAATATAGTCCATAGGGATTGAGCCAACCTCAAAGGTGATCTGAAAAAGAGTCCACATAAAAAACAAAAATATAGGAAGCCCAAAAATAGGGTGAATCAAGATTTTATCAATCTTGTCTGTAAGGGTCTCCTTTTGAGGCTGGATCATCACCTGCATTACGATGCTTCTTGCAATAGCATTTCTCTCATCTGCAAAAATATCACTAACTGAATCAGCATCAAACTCCAATTTCAGCCTCTTTATACTCTCTCCCAAAGCCTCGTGCAGCTCCAAGAATATGGGAAGATCGTGCACAATCTTATAGATTTCCTCATCGTTTTCTAGAAGACGAATCACATAAAAGCGAGCTAGATTTGGATCGCTAAAGTGGGGAGATTGCAAAAGAATTTGACTCAGTTGCTCAATCTCATCTTCAATCTTTTCGTTGTAATAGAGCTTACACTCGCATACCTTTTGCTCATAGACTTCGATGAGTTTATCTACCACCTCATCGACGCCTCTTTTCTCTTTGGCTGAAGTGAGGATAACTGGAATACCCAAGAGGGTTGAGAGCATATTGGCATCAATCTTGCCGCCTTTCTCCTCCAACTCATCCACCATATTGACTACCAAAATCATTGGGCGGCGAAAATCCAGTAGCTGCAGTGTTAAGATGAGATTGCGCTGCAAAATATTGGCATCTACTACATTGATAATAACATCATACTCCTCTTGGATAAGATAACGCTTTGTTACATGCTCTTCTGGCGTATAGGCTTTGAGCGAGTAGATACCGGGCAGATCCACAATATCAATATCATATTCACCCTTTTGTAGCGTTACCTCTTTTTTCTCCACCGTCACACCGGCAAAGTTGCCCACATGTAACCTCGCCCCACTTATCGCATTAATTATTGAGCTCTTGCCCACATTTGGCTGCCCTACCATTACAGCTCGTATCTGCTTCATTGCTCCACCTCGATTCCTTCTGCTTCCTCTTTTCTTAAAGCAATCCTCGTGCCCTCTACCTCTATCTCCCAGGTCTGCTTTTTAAGCGTATGATCCAAAAGCTGTAAACGGTTGTTTTTGGCAATCCCCATAGCAAAAAGCCGACTCTTAATGGGCTCTGGAGCAGTAATTTTTTTAATAATACCGCTTTGCCCTATCTTCATCTGTGTCACCTTCATACTTCCTCCTAAAATCCATACCGAGCAATCACTCGAAAAATTGTAAAATCTTCACCATATCTGCTGTTAATAAATGCAATAACGCCATCAATAGCAACTTTGCCAAACTGATGTGTTACGTAGAGATCCATCTCTTTGGTATCAAAACTATCTGCAAAAAATCTCCCATACATTATGCCTGCACTCAGAGGCTCATCTTCATAACCCAGCCCAAAAGTGTAGGCCTTGGCATCATTTTTACCTATGGCATCGAGTGTCATCTCCTCCATAGAGGTAAAGAATGGCCCTCCCCCGAAACTAAACATGCTGGCACTATCTTTGAGTTCCTGATTATACCCAATACTCAAGGTCAAAGAGCCGATATTTCTCTCCAAAAGCCCACCAATGCTCAAACTATCTATCTTACCTCCAATCTCCTTGCCGCACGATTTGGCTCTATCAGCTTGCAGGTGAAGGGCGAAACCGCCAATCTCCCATGACCCTTCGAGATAACCGACGTTGGCTATCTCGTCCATGTGGTATGCCCAAAACCGCATATCTTTATATGAAACGCCCAATACAAAAGCACCACTACTCTTTTGCGGCGCTTCCAAGACCTTATTCAATGTTTTGAAGGTTTGAATCTCTTGGCCACTCTCCCAGCCGGCCATCCTGTTAATAAAGCCAGCTTGCAGCT
>WGAX01000151.1 GCA_015494595.1 Nitratiruptor sp. | reverse complement strand
TACACGAAAATTATTTACCCCAGCTTCTAAAAAGAAAAGCTGAAATTAAAAAATTGGGCATTGCCTGCCATATAGTATATGGCAGACTTCTTTCTAATAATCAGAGGCAGCTCTTTTTGGTATGTGCTACAAAAAGACGAAAAAAGGAGTTGACTCCAGTTATTACCCTATTCAAACAGCATCATATAGAGTATGTAATAGTAAGAGATAGCTGCAAATATCTTTCTAAAACCTTCATAGCTCAAAGGAATACTTCGACTCACTTGCAATCCTCTTCAGCCTCTTCCATTAAAACTCCCTCCCTCTTAACCGATAACATTATTAAGACAAAAGAGATGACACTAGAGCAGTTGCAGCGTCTTTATAGGGTGCGAAAAAATTATGAGGTAGCAATCAAAATTGCACAGGCTTACTACCATAAAGGAGCCTATGAGGCAGCGCGAGAATGGGCACGAAAAGCCAATAGGCTCAATCGTGAAAAGGAGGAGGCCTGGATCTTATATGCTAAAGCACTCCATAAATTGCACCAAACCAAAAAAGCGAAGCAGCTGCTCAAAATCTTTTTGGATTATAAAGAGTCTAAAGAGGCAAAAGAGCTTTTAAAGAAGTGGTGATGTTAAAACAGAAGATTAAATTGGGGGATCTCCTCGTAGAGGAGGGACTGCTTACTCGTGAGCAGTTGGAATTGGCACTGAAAATACAAAAAGAGAGCGGTTTTAGCAAAAAGCTTGGACAGATATTGATTCAAGAGGGCTTTATTACCCAAAAAGAGCTTTTGCGCGCTCTTTCCAAACAGCTTGGGTATGAGTTTGTTGATCTGTATGGAGAGAAGATAGATTTTGATCAGTTGGCACAATATCCTTTGCAAATTCTTAAAAATGCCAAAGCAATCCCCTTTAAAGAGGATGATGACTATCTTTATGTAGCAACTTCCGATCCTCTCAACTATGAGGCATTAGAGATTTTAGAGCGTGCTATTGCAATGAAGCCAATGAAGGTCTATCTCGCTTTAGATGATGAGATTGAGGGAATTTTCCACAGACTTTCTATTTTGGAGGATACTAAATATATTATAGAAGATGTAAAGCGAGAGTTAAAGACTGAAGGAGTAAAAAAGGAGGGTGCAGAGAGTGCAGTTGTTAGACTGATTCATCTTATCATTAGAGACTCTATCATTAGAAGAGCTAGCGATATTCATATTGAGCCAGATGAGAAAAAAGGAGTGGTGCGAGCGCGTATTGATGGCTTATTGCATGAGACATTTGTATTTGATAAAGATGTTTATAACGCTCTTGATACGCGTATCAAGCTTTTGGCCTCTCTTGATATAAGTGAGCGGAGAAAACCGCAAGATGGAAGATTCTCATTAGATATTGAGGGAAAACTTTACGACTTTAGGCTCTCCACCACGCCAACAGTATATGGAGAGTCTTTAGTTATGCGTATTCTTGATAGAGAAAAGGTGCTTTTGCGCTTGGAGGATTTGGGATTTGCAGATGAAAATCTAGAAGTATTTGATGATATGATCCACTCCCCCTATGGGATTGTATTAATTACAGGACCCACGGGAAGCGGTAAAACCACAACGCTTTATGCTGCTCTTAATGAGATTAAAAGTGTAAGCAATAAAGTGCTGACTATTGAAGATCCTATAGAGTATAGATTGCCTCTTGTACAACAAGTACAGGTGAATGAGAAAGCCGGACTTACTTTTGCAGTGGCGATTAGATCGTTTTTGCGTCAAGATCCTGATGTAATTTTGGTGGGGGAGGTAAGAGATTTTGATACTTTAAGTGCTGCAGCGCAAGCATCGCTAACGGGACATCTCGTTTTTTCTACACTGCACACAAATGATGCTCCCGGGGCTATCCCGCGATTGGTGCAGATGGGTTTAAAGCCCTATATGATTGCCGATGCTCTTATTGGAATTGTTGCACAGCGTCTTGTGCGTAAAATATGTCCCTATTGTCGTACAGAGACGAAATTACCTCCTGCTTTGATTAAAAAGATTCAAAAATATCTTCCCCAAGAGTATGCCTTTTATAGAGGAGTGGGCTGCTCGCAGTGCTCCTTTACTGGATACTATGGGCGAACAATGATTGCAGAGGTATTACAGATTACTGAAGAGATTGCCAAGCTCATTAGTGAGGGGGCTACAAAGTTTGAAATATATGAGTATGCTATGACGCATACCAGTTTTAGACCGATGATTTATGATGGGATTAAAAAAGCATTGCAAGGAGTAACAACAGTAGAAGAGGTTTTGCGGGTTACAAAGGAAAAGTAGTGAAATTTTTTCGTATTCGCTATAAAAGGGGAAAAAGAAGAGGTGTTACTGTTATAGAGGCAGAAAATAGAGTAGAAGCACTTCAAAAATTTGCAGATTTGGCAATGGGCATTGTCATTAGTATACAGGAGATTAAAGAGCCTCTCTCTTTTAAACTCAAAAAGCTGGTACAAAAATATAACAACCCTATAAGAAACCGCTCTGTCAATCTCGAAAGATATATAGCTCTCTTGGAGCAGTTGGCTGTTATGCTAGATGCAGGTCTTCCTCTTAATTTTGCCTTGCAAGAGGTGAGCAAGAGTGAAAAAGATCCTATGCTTCGGGCGATTTTTCAGCAAATTCATGAGGATATAGATAGTGGTAAAGGGTTGTATGAGTCTGCTAAGAGGTTTGAGAAGCAGTTGGGGACTCTCTCCTTATCGCTATTTCGTTTGGGTGAAGAGACAGGAGCTCTGGCAGAAGAGGTTGGGCATTTAGCAAAAATTTTGCAAGAGATTTTGGATAATCGAAGAAAATTCAAAAAAGCTACCCGCTATCCCATTTTTATCGTTGTGGCTATGATGATCGCTTTTGTGGTGGTGATTGTGATGGTTGTACCACAATTTGAAGCCTATTTCAAAGAGTCAAATGCACCACTTCCTGCTCCTACCAAATTTTTATTATGGTTAGAGCATGCTCTTGTAGAATATGGAGTCTATATTCTTTTTGGGGCTGTAGGGGTAAGTATGGCTCTTGGCTATTTTTATATGAAAAATGAGAAAGTAAGATTAGTGCTTGATAGAGTGCTTCTAAAAATCTTTATTATTGGCAAAGCTACTTTTTATGCGATGATCAGCAGATTTGTATATATCTTTCGTGTCCTTAATGATGCGGGAGTTCCTTTGATTGATGCAATTTATATCGCTTTAGAGGTGGTAGACAACAGGTATCTGCGTCAAAAAATTCACTCCATTCCCGCAGCAATAGAGGAAGGCAGATCTTTACATCAAGGATTTGAAGAGACAAAACTTTTTGAAAATATGGTTTTGGAGATGATTAGAAGTGGAGAGTTGGGAGGGGGATTAAGCAGAATGCTGGCTAAAATAAATAAGCTTTATAAAGATAGATTTGATTATATTGTAGATAATATTGCAGTATTGTTAGAGCCAATACTCATCGCAGCTATTGCTGGATTTATTTTGGTATTGGCACTGGGAATATTTTTGCCTATGTGGAATCTTACTGAGATAGGATAGTAATGGATACAACGCTTGGAACAGGTAGTATTGCAATTGCTATAGTAAGTATGGTTATATTGGGCTTTGGTTTATGGATAATAAGGAGGGTGGAAAATCTTTAACAAAACCCAAAAAGAGTTTTTACTCTATCAGGGCAGGGACTGTCCGTAGAGCCTGTGGAGGTTTGCCAAGAGGCGACCGTTGAAGCAAGAAGCTCCCGCTATAATTTTTGAGTTAGCGGGAGTAGTTCACAGCTGGCAGTTTTCATTGAGAGTGAAGCTGCCTTCTTGTGGATCATATACCCAGCAATCGTTACTATCTGGTCTATTTTTCCCATTCTCTTTGATGCCACTTTTTTGTTTGGATGCAGGTCCTCGGTAGATGAAAAGATTTTTATACTGCCTACACTCCCATTGAGCGTCGACAGCTGTAGAGTTTTTAAGAATCCAGTTGAAAGCAGGAGGACAGTCTCCTAATCTTTTAGGATAGCCGTTTTGATTGAGCTCATTTTCATTTTTTTTGTTACCCCAGTTCAAACCCTTTTCACTTACGATCCAGTCACTGTGAGTATCTTCTATGGCACTTTGAATAGTAGAGGCTGTAGCGATTTCTGCAGTGATTTTGGCATTCGAGGAGAGTCCTCGAAACTTAGGAAGTGCAATAGCAGCTAAAACGCCAATAAGCACCATTACTAAAACAAGCTCAATGAGTGAGAAAGCTTTTTTAATCATGATTTGTTAAATCCAAAATAGTATCGTTATAATCGCCTCTCCAAGTAAAACCTAGCTTTTTTGTGAGTTTTGCTTTTATGTCCTCTTTGTTAGGTCCTCCAATGTAGGTTCTAATAAGCATAGTCCCATTGTTACGATAGTAAAATTCCATATATTTGCTTGGCTCTAAGTAGTAAAAGGCTAAATCAGGGGAGTTGTTACTGTATCTATACCATCCCTTTTTTGCTCCATTTGTCCACTCTTTTAGCTCACTAGGTATTTTAATGAGATTTGTAATATTGACATCTGCAGCTGAGAGTCCATTGAGCTCTGTTTCATTAAGATATGCTGTAGGAGCATTTTGCAATGCGTTGGTATAATTTGCTACAATATTTGAAATATTTGCATTATCTTTTAGGGCTCTAAATTTTGGTACTGCAATTGCTGCTAAGATTCCAATGACTACCATCACAAAGACCAATTCCATAAGAGTAAAACCTCTTCTTCGCATCTTGTCTCCTTCATCTTTTTTTGCCTTGCTATTATCGGTGCTGTAGAGAGAGATTTTAGAAAAGGTTTTGAAATTCCTCTTGACAAAAGAGAAAAATTCTATTACAATTTCATTCGTCATCAAGAGCGCCGGTGTAGCTCAGTTGGCTAGAGCAGCTGATTTGTAATCAGCAGGTCGGGGGTTCGAGTCCCTTCACCGGCTCCAGAATTTCAGCGTTTGACCAGTACAAGGTGGGATACCCAAGCGGCCAACGGGGGCAGACTGTAAATCTGCTGGCTTTCGCCTTCGGAGGTTCGAATCCTCCTCCCACCACCATTTGCGGGAGTAGCTCAGTTGGCTAGAGCATCAGCCTTCCAAGCTGAGGGTCGCGGGTTCGAGTCCCGTCTCCCGCTCCAT
>WGAX01000150.1 GCA_015494595.1 Nitratiruptor sp. | reverse complement strand
GAAGCTATTGATTATGGCGTAGTAAAGATGAATATAGATACCGATACCCAGTGGGCATTTTGGCTTGGCGTCAAAGGATATATTGAAAAATACCACGACTACCTCCAAAGCCAAATCGGTAACCCTGAAGGGGAAGATAAGCCAAACAAAAAGTATTACGATCCTAGAAAGTGGCTGCGAGAAGGTGAGCTCTCTATGAAGCAAAGAGTCATCAAAGCTTATGAGGATCTAAGAAGTCTCAACATTAACTAAAATGCCCCACTCTCCTATCTGCCCTGCCAAGTGGCGGGGTAAAGGCTTTTTTATCAAAAGAGATGACCTCCTACACCCCTTTTTAAGTGGCAACAAAGCTAGAAAAGTACAATACTTCCAATCTTTTTCAAATATTAAACGCATCATCTCTTACGGCTCCCTGCAATCAAACGCTATGCTTGCATTAGCATTTTTAGCCAAAATGAAGGGTTGGGAGTTTATCTACTATGCAAGGATTAATAAAGAGCTTCTAAAAAATCCAAAAGGCAATCTCAAAGAGGCGCTCTTGTTTGGTATGCAGCTAAAAGATATTAGCAAAGCCCCCACCCTTTTAGAAAACAGAAACACCCTTAGCCACACCATCAAAGATGGCAGCACTCTTTATATCCCAGAAGGTATTCGATGCCAAGAGGCAGCCGATGGCATTGCAATGCTTGCTCTTGAGATAGAGGCTTGGGTAAAGCAGCCAATCAATATCTTTTTACCCTCTGGCACCGGTACGACTGCTCTTTATCTCAAAAAGTCTTTGCGTTTTTGTCCTCTTATCAAAGAGGTATATACAGTAGCCTGCGTTGGAGATAGCAACTATTTACAAGAGCAATTCTTTAGCTTAGAGCCAAATGCAACGCTGCATCCAAAAATTTTAGAGCCTCCAAAACGCTACAAATTTGCCAAACCCTACAAAGAGCTCTTTGCATTATGGCAAGAGCTAAAGCACCAAACTGGCATTGTATTTGATCTGATTTACGATCCGGTGGGCTTTGCTACCATTTGGCACCACAATCTTTTGGATACCAATCTGTGCTATATCCATCAAGGAGGGTTAAAGGGTAATGAGACGATGATAGAAAGATACAAGAAAAAGTTTGCTACAATCTCATAAAAAGGAGAGAAATGCTCATTCTCAATACAAAATCTTCCAACTTTCAAGAGGAATTTAATAAAATCCTCCAAAGAGGGGGGCTTGATATTCAAGAGGTTACCCCAATTGTTATTGACATTATCAATCAGATCCGCCTCAAAGGCGATCAGGCACTCTTAGAGCATATTGCCAAATTTGATAGATGGCAGCCTCAATCTAGCGATGAGCTTTTAGTGGATACGGCATTGATGCAAAAAGCTTACGAAAATTTAGATACAAAGCTCAAAGAGGCTCTTCATCTAGCATATGATCGCATAAAAGCCTACCACCAAAAGCAGATGCCAAAATCGTGGGTAGATTTTGAAAAAGATGGCACTATATTGGGACAAAAGGTTACGCCGGTAGAAAAAGCCGGGCTTTATATACCGGGAGGCAAGGCAGCATATCCCAGCACACTTTTGATGAATGCGATTCCAGCTCAAGTGGCAGGCGTAGAAGAGATTGTAGTTACCACCCCAACGCCTGATAATGAAATCAATGAGCTTTTGCTTGCAGCCTGCCATCTATGCGGGATTGAAAAGGTGTATAAAGTAGGAGGAGCTAGCGCAGTAGCAGCCCTAGCCTATGGTACCCAAACAATTCCTAAAGTGGATGTAATTACTGGACCTGGCAATATCTTTGTAGCAACTGCCAAAAAGCTGGTATATGGAGATGTAAATATAGATATGATTGCCGGCCCTAGTGAGATTGGCATCATTGCCGATCAGAGTGCAAATCCAAGATATGTAGCTATCGATCTGCTCAGCCAGGCAGAGCATGACGAGATGGCTAGCTCCATCCTCATTACCACAAGCAAAGAGCTTGCACAAAAAGTGAGCAAAGAGGTAGCAGCCTTTTTACAAAAGCTTAAGCGCAAAGAGATCGCTCAAAAATCGATTGAAGAGCGAGGTGCCATAGTAGTGAGTGAGTGCATCAATGAGGCAGTTGAGCTTATGAATAAGATTGCACCTGAGCATTTGGAGATCATCACACAAAACCCTTTTGAGCTTCTGCCAAAAATCAAAAACGCCGGAGCAATTTTCTTGGGCGAATATACCCCTGAGCCAATAGGCGACTATATAGCAGGACCAAATCACACCCTACCAACTGGAGGAACTGCAAGATTCTACTCGCCTCTTAGCGTAGAGCACTTTTTAAAAAAGAGCTCAATTATTAGCTTTTCTTGCCAGGCTATGTACAATATCGGTGAAGCTGCAGCCATTTTAGCCCATACTGAAGGCTTGGAAGCACATGCCAAATCGATTGAGGAGAGATTAAAAGATAGATAGCTATGTAACCATTTTGTAATCAATTCAATTTACAATACATCATAAAGATTTCATCTTACTCAATAAAAGGAGCAGCTTTGGAGCTAAAACATATTCCAGAGGTCAAAAGGGTTAGGAAATTTGACATCAAAGATGCTGGGCGCATTCTTATAGCGCTTATCTTCATTATTGGTGTTATGTGGTATGCCTCAGTCTATGCCAGCGGTATTGAGCATAGGACTCTGCTTATCGTTGCAGCTATATTTGGTGGCTATATGGCTATGAATATCGGTGCAAACGATGTGGCAAACAATGTAGGTCCAGCGGTTGGTAGCGGCGCACTCTCGCTAATGGGAGCAATTATTATAGCAGCCATTTTTGAAGCAGCAGGCGCACTCATTGCTGGGGCTGATGTGGTTGGCACCATTAGAAAAGGGATTATCGATCCATCTATGATTGCCAATACCCAAGTCTTTATCTGGATAATGCTAGCTGCTCTACTTGCAGGTGCCATATGGCTCAACCTCGCTACCGCTATGGGGGCTCCAGTCTCTACTACCCACTCTATTGTTGGCGGCGTTATGGGAGGAGGTATTGCGGCTGCTGGCTTTTCGATGGTAAACTGGGGTACAATGGGCAAAATCGCAGCCTCTTGGGTAATCTCTCCTATTCTTGGAGGTTTGATTGCTGCTGGCTTTTTGTATCTCATTAAGAAAAATGTGATTTTCCAAGAGAACAAGATTGAAGCAGCCAAAAAGTGGGTACCTCTCTACATTGCAATAATGAGCTGGGCTTTTGGAAGTTACCTCATCGTCAAAGGTCTCAAACACATCGTCAAAGTCCCCCTCCCGCTAGCAGTAGTGATCGGTTTTTTTATCGCTTTGGGAATCTATCTCTTTGTTAAGCCAATTATCGTTAAAAAGGCTGATACCTTGCCAAACGAGAGAGAATCTATCAATCAGCTCTTTACTATTCCTCTGATCTTTAGTGCTGCGCTTCTTAGCTTTGCCCACGGTGCAAACGATGTGGCAAATGCAGTGGGACCACTCGCTGGTATTAATGATGCAATTATGAGCGGGGAGTTTGGCAAAAAGGCTGCAATTCCTCTTTGGGTTATGATGGTAGGAGCTCTTGGTATCTCTTTGGGACTTGCTCTATATGGTCCAAAACTTATCAAAAAAGTGGGAAATGAGATTACTGAGCTTGATCAAATCCGCGCCTTTTGTATCGCTTTGGCTGCTGCTATTACCGTAATTGTTGCCTCAGCTTTGGGACTGCCTGTTAGCTCCACCCATATTGCAGTTGGTGGAGTCTTTGGGGTTGGATTTTTGCGTGAGTATCTGATGAAGCTAGAGGAGAGAGAAAAGAAGAGCCTTGAAGAGATCGAAAAAGAGTTTGAGATGGCTCACTTGGAAAAAGAGAAAGAGAAACTTGCAGAGTACGAAAGAGCCCTAGAGGCTTTGGGTGATCCTAAAAAGGCTGATCCATTTTTAGTCAAAGCCCTCATTGAAAAGATTAATCAGGAAAAAGAGGTAATTGCACGCCTTGAGCATGGCGAGATTAAGCTTACAAAAATAGAGAAAAAAGCCATTAAAGCGCTCAAAAAGTATGAGCTTGTGCAAAGAAGCGCACTCAAAATGATTGTGGCTGCCTGGATTATTACCGTGCCTGCTGCTGCGGTGCTTGCTGCAATGTTTTACTTTATGATTAGGGGTATTTTACTACCAGGATGAAAATATACGATTTTGAGGCAAAAATTGCCAATACCAACTTCTCCTCTCTTGCTAAGGAGGATCAAAAATTTTTAGAAAAAAAGGCTTACGAGCTTCGCCTCTCCCATCAAGAGCTTCGAGAGCTATGCGATATAGGTGTAGATTTGGCAATGTGGGATGAGGGAAGCTTGGCTTCCAAGTGGCCATCAAAAGCCAACAAAAAAGAGGCTATCAAAGAGCTTCGAGCACTTTATGAAAATCTCAAGCTCCAACCCAAAAGCTATGAGAATTTCCAAATAGATAAAGAAAAAACTCACAAAATCCGTTTTATGGAAATAGACAAAAAGCTTGGCTTTGG
>WGAX01000149.1 GCA_015494595.1 Nitratiruptor sp. | reverse complement strand
ATTACGGATAAGATAATATCAAAAGTAAAAGAGTGGCAAGCAAGACCACTTGAAGCAATATAGCCCTTTGTATGGCTGGATGCAATTCACTATAAAATCAAAGATGGCGGTAAATATATTACTAAAGCAGTCTATACTATCCTTGGAATACGGCTTGATGGTAAAAAAGAGGTGCTGGGGCTTTATCTTTCAGAAAGTGAAGGCACCAACTTTTGGCTACAAGTCTTAACAGATTTAAACAATCGAGGAGTTAGGGATATACTTATAGCTTCAGTCGATGGGCTCAAAGGCTTTCCTGAAGCGATAAATGCTATTTTTCCAAAAACGGAAGTACAACTTTGTATCGTTCATCAGATACGAAACTCCATCAAATATGTGGCTTCTAAAGAGCAGAAAGAGTTTGCAAAAGATCTCAAATTAATATATCAAGCTCCTACTAAAGAGCTGGCAGAAGAGGAGTTAGTAAAACTCGAAAAGAAGTGGGGAAAGAAGTATCCCATCGTTATTAACTCTTGGCAGAGCAAGTGGGATAACCTCTCACTCTATTTCAAATATCCTGAAGATATCAGGCGTATTATTTATACAACCAACATCATCGAATCGGTTCATAGACAATTTCGAAGACTCACCAAAACAAAAGGTGCTTTCCCTAGTGAAACTTCACTGACTAAACTGCTCTATTTGGGCATTCAGAATGCCCAAAAAAAGTGGACTAGGCCAATACGAAACTGGAGTCTTACTCTCTCGCAGTTGGCTATATTTTTTGAAGGGAGGTTGGATAAATATTTGGAGGTATAGGATGGAGGCCGTAACGTCAAAAGCGGTTAGAGGTGTTTATCGCTTATTGAATCGGCTAAGCAAACGGGTAAGTGAACTTTTTGATGTAGTTTGCGATATGGAAAGAGAATTACACCAACTCGAAGGAGGCAAATGATGGAAACTAAAAAACAGGTACTTTACTATGAGCATTACGTTTATAGGCTTGAAGAGTTAGCGGCGATGCTTTACTTTATGACTACCAACGACGAGTTAGAGAAGTATGCCCGTGAAGCATTAGAAGGCATTTACGGGCAGCTTGAAGATATTAAAGATGGCGTTGAGGAGCTTTTTGACTTGGCTACCAAATTGAGAATGATACGCTCAAAAAGTATAAAAAGTGCAACTAATAGGCAACCAAAATCGACTTCTTATAAACCTTAAACGATTTTTTAAAATACTTAGGATATTCAATTTTATGGGGATTTAGAAGTGGTGGCCAGAGGCGGACTCGAACCGCCGACACAGGGATTTTCAGTCCCTTGCTCTACCAACTGAGCTATCTGGCCATGAAGTTGAATGAAATTATACATAAAAATTTTAAAAATTAGCTTAAAACCTCTTTTTTAAATACCTCTCCTCGCTCTTTGTAGCTATTAAATTGATCCAAACTGGCACAAGCTGGAGAGAGAATAGCTACGCTTTTTGTGGTATGCCTTTTTTTAATCTCTTTTACAGCCTTTTTGAGTGTTTGGCTTTGATAGCAAGGGATGTTAAATTTTTGTGCAAGCTCACAAATATGGGACATCGCTTTGCCAATGGCAAAGATTTCTACATTAATTAAATGAGGAAAAAGGGGCTCTAAAGAGACACCTTTATTGTCTCCGCCTAAAATTAGATATATCTTCTTTCCTTTATAGTTTTGTAACACCTGTAAAGTAGCATCAATATTGGTGGCTTTGCTATCGTTTATCCAGACTCTTCCTAATGAGTCTATAATTTTTTCCTGTTTATGGGCATCGATTGTAAAGCTATTAATAGCTTCATAATCTACCTTATCAAAAAGAGCTTTTTGCACCGCCAAAGCCAAAGTAGCATCAAGTAAAAAGGCGCCTTGAAACTTAATGTTTTCTACATCTATATGAAAAATTTGTGCCAAATCATCAGATGTCTCATACCCAATAAGCATCCCTTTTGAAGAAAGATTGGCATACTTTTTGGGCACTATGGCAATCTCGCCCTCTCTGAGCCAAGCTAGAGGCTTTAGTTTTGCCTTTTCGTAGGCTTCAAAGCTTTGATGCCAGCTAAGATGATCAGGTGTAATGGGTAGCAATATATATATATTTGGTTTGGCTTTTTGGGTGTAGTGTAGTGTAAAGGAGCTAGTTTCAAGTACCCATATCGGCTTTTGGGGCAAATCTGCCAAGGGAATGCCGATAT
>WGAX01000148.1 GCA_015494595.1 Nitratiruptor sp. | reverse complement strand
TTTGCAAAGAGGTATCAATCAGCATCTTTTGGTAGGAACGTATGATTATATGAATAAAGAGCCTCTTCGCGTCTCTTTGAAAAAAGGAAGTCCTCTTCGCAACGGCAGTGATGATGTAATCCTTCGCATCGATTTTCCAAAAGGCTATACCATTCCTTTAGATATGCAAAAAATGGAGTGCGATTTTGCTACTAAAAGATGCAGCATTCCAAATACACGCGATTTCAACTACCATCTCGATGTGCCGATTCAGTATGCCTATCCTGATGAGGATAATCCAAAGTTAGAGATTACTACTGAAGGAAGCTACATCGAGCTTGGCCTTGGCAATAGTATGGAGTTTGAATACAACAAATGGATTATACCTTTACGCTTGCACTTTGATGATACCATGAGCGCATATTTTAAAAGCAACATCAAATTCCAAATCAAAGGCAATGCGCAAAATTTATTTGAATCGGGCTTAAAATTTGAAAAAGAGCTTGAAATACTAAGGCCTTTCAAGGTAGAAATCCCTCTACCTCCAACACCTCCAATTCTTAAAGCTATCAAAGTCTATGTGGAGTTCAAGCCAATGTTTACCTTTGGAGCAGAGGGGAAACTGGAAGGAAAAGTAGAGTATCAGCACTCTTTTTATCGACAAGGGAATGTGCATATTCTCTACAATTATAAAGGTCCTAAAGATTTTAGCGCCAATATCTCAGATGGAGGCAAAAAAGCCAATCAAAATAATCTCAATGTAGAGATTACAGCGGAAGCAAAAGCCTATCTTTTTCCAAATATTACTTCTATCCCATCTATCAAACCACGTTTTGTGGATTGGCCTTTGACATTTGTGTCAGTCCAAAGCGGCATAGCACTGGAAAATACATTGACTGGCAAGATAGATCCAAATTTCTTGCTAGAGCCTTTTACCGACAGTGCAGGCAAAACTTACTGGGAAGCTGAGCTTAAAAGTGCTTTGCTCGGTAAGATAAGGGGCAAATGGCTGGTCTGTGTGGGAGAGAAAGAGCTATATAAAAGCGATGATTATACTGATCTCAATAGTACCAAGGAGTTTATACTATTGAATTGGAAGATCCAGCTATTGCATAAACCGCAGATCAAAGTGACGCAGCAAAACAGTAGTTATCTTATCACCTTTGCAAGCAATGAGGATGCAAAAATCCAAAAACATATCAAATACTGCTACCGCAAGGCCTCAATCGATGCACCTTTGGCAGATATTAAAAAAGAGGATATCCCCAATTGTCCCACTATATGGAAGCAAGGGGATGCGCCAATAACACTACAAAAAAATGAGCAGATCAAAGTAAGAGCATTTTTGCTCAACAAAGATGTGAGCCAGAGTATCTGGAAATGGGGGACATCCATTTCTGAGCAGGCTAGCTACGCTGCAATTGAGCTGCAACCACCGAGGTTCGATCCTCCATCTACCGCTTTCAAGGATGACATCGTCATCACCCTTACGCAACCACAAGGCTTCAATGATAATATCTATGTTAAAGAGCCATATAGCGATAAGTTTAAAAAATATACCAATCCAATTCGACTTACAGAGTCTGGCACTGTCTCTGCTCTGACAGCCATGAAGATCAATGGCAAACTCTACAAATCTCCAGTCGTTTCACAAACATATACGAAATGTGCTGATGATGAAGAGGTAGTCAATGGAGAGTGTGTGCCTGCTTCGAGTTCAAGTTCAAGCTCATCTTCAAGTTATTCATCATCGAGTTCATCATATTCTAGTTCAAGCTCATATAGTTCATCGTCAAGTAATTCATCAAATGGATATAACTACACTCCAGCTTGGCCAGGTTGGCCAAAACCAGAATATTGCCCGATAAAATTTAATGGAAGTTCAACGAGTGGTAAAAGTGGCAATGTAGTATATCAATGTAATTATTATCCATCAGGTGTAATTGAATCTGAAATTTTAACTGATGGTTATTCACGAAATGGTTATTCAAAATATTATTATGAAAATGGAAATTTGAAATATGAAATACCATACAGACATGGTGTTCGTTATGGTATTGCAAGAAACTATGATGAAAATGGATGTATGACAACAATGATAGAATGGTATGGAGGAGCTCCTAGAATTCATAGATATAAATGTAATTAATATTCAATGAATTGTAATATGTACAGCATACTGTACTGCATTTATATAACTTATTGTTTTTGCCAAGCCTTTATAGGCAATATCAAAAGCCGTGCCGTGATCCACGGAGGTGCGCAGGATTGGTAGATTGAGGCTGATATTGATACTCTCATCGAAATAGAGAGCTTTTAGGGGTGCAAGACCTTGATCGTGATAGAGTGCTACAATATGGGAGACTTTTTTGCGAAATTCAGGTGTAAAGGCAGTATCTGGCATGATGGGCCCAAAGAATATATCCTTGCCTATTTGCTTATTCGCATTTTCAATAGCCGCTGCGATTTTCTCCTCTTCATCCCCCAGCACTCCTCCATCGCCCGCATGGGGGTTGAGACCAAGGACCGGGATTGGCAAGGCTGGATTGATGCTTTTGTAGAAATCAATTAAAAAGCGAGAGAGCTTTTTCTTTTTTATCTGCTTTGGTACCTCTTTGAGGGGGATATGCTCGGTGTAGAGGGCCACAAAAAGCTTGTCGCAGCCAAGCATCATGATGGCCTCTTTTTTGAAGCGTTTGCGCAAATAATCAGTATGGCCGCTGTAGTGGATGCCGGCTTTGTGCCACGCCTCTTTGTTGATAGGCAGTGTCACCACTGCATTGGTGATGCCGCTTGCAGTCATTTCCACCGCTTTGCGAAAGGAAGCAAAGGAGAGTTTGGCGCTTTTTTTGCTGATTTTGCCGGGCTTAATGGTAAACTCCCCCTCCACATACTCCACTTCCAGATCTTTTGGCAACTCCATCCCCAAAAGCTTGGCGGCCTGTTCTAGCATAGGGCGATTGCAAAAGTAGAGCGGAGTGCAAAACTTTTTGATAATGTCGTGGGATTTGAGGGCGATTTCCGCTCCTATCCCATTGAGATCGCCGATACTAATCGCAATGACAGGCTTCATCAATCACTCTTTTCATCTCTTTTACTGCCTTTTCCAGTCCGCACCAGATGCTTCTAGCAATAATGCTTTGACCAATATTGAGCTCTACAATATTTGGAATTTGTGCAATTCGTGCTACATTTTGATAATTGAGTCCGTGACCTGCAGCAACTAAAAGGCCAGCTTTTGCTGCGTATAGTGCAGAGTTTTCTAAATCTCCTATAGCTTGATGCAGGCGCTCTTGGAGCTCTTTTCTTGATAATTGTAGCTCTTGAATGG
>WGAX01000147.1 GCA_015494595.1 Nitratiruptor sp. | reverse complement strand
CTCTTACTATTAGCAACAAAATCTTTAGCTCACCAAACAGAGAGTGGGTACTAGAAGCAAGACAAGAGAGAATTCTTGGTACCTATGAGCCTAGCAAATCGGGACTACTCTATGAAGAGTTAGCTCAAAATGAGAAACTGCCATTTATGACACGATATGAGATGGATATATTCAAAATGATTCCAGATCGTGGTGTAGCGTGTGAGGATGTGTTGGAGGAGTCTTTGAGCGAAGATGAAAAAACAAGACGCACAGAGGCTTTGGATAAACTTGAGGCTAAAGGCTTTATTGAGATTTTGCCAGATGGCCATATTATAGAGACCACTTTTGGAAAACTTATGGATGAAGCCCTTAGCGGTGTGCCAGAGGGCTTTGGAGCGCCAATCAATCCTACAATCTATCGTGTCGTTAAAGCGATTGCCGAAACTGGCAGTATGTATGTCAAAGAGCAAAAAGTGCGCATCATGCCAGAAAATATCAAAGAGGCTATCAAAAGAAGCGGACTATCCAAAGAGAGTTTTGAAAAAGCCTATATTGCAGCCAGAGAAGCTAAATATCTTGGACGCAACAGTGTCAATGAAGCTGGTCTTAAGATGCTTGAAGCAGTAGAAGCGCTCAATAGATAAGCTACTAAAGTAGCAAAACTTTTGCGCTTATTATTGTAAAATTTCCTCAAAAGGAGGGATTATGGCACTAAGTGATCGATTACAAGAGATTATAGATTCTCAAGTAGATGTAATGAAAAAAGTAGCAAAGCTTGTAAGTGAAAGTATTGAAGAGCTGAAGCAAAGGGCTACAGAAGAGAAGAAGAGTCTTGACGAAGTTATTGAAGAGATTGTCAATGCAGTAATAGAAAAAACACCCAAAAAGGAGGAGAAGAAAATGGCAATGCCGCTACTAGGAGATAAGTTTCCAAGCCTAGAGGTGCAAACAACACACGGAGCGATGAAACTGCCAGATGATTTAAAGGGCAAATGGACAGTGCTTTTTAGCCATCCTGCAGACTTTACACCAGTATGTACCACTGAGTTTGTAAGCTTTCAAAAGCATAAAAGCGAATTTGATGCTATCAATACCCAGCTCATAGGCCTCTCAATCGATCAAGTCTTTAGTCACATCAAATGGGTAGAGTGGATCAAAGAAAAGCTTGATGTAACTATTGAGTTTCCAATTATTGCTGCAACTGATACCCTTGCAGCCCAAATTGGTATGATCCATCCAAACAAAGGTACCAATACTGTTAGAGCGGTATTTATTATCGATCCTGAAGGGGTTGTAAGAACAATTCTTTACTATCCACAAGAGATAGGCAGAAACATCCCTGAGATTGTACGAGCTGTCAAAGCTTTGCAAAAGAGTGATGCTGAGGGTGTGGCAACCCCAGCTAACTGGCCAGACAATGAGCTTATTAAAGATAAAGTTATCATCCCACCAGCCACCGACTGCGAAACTGCCAAAAAACGCCCCCAAGAGTATGAGTGCTATGACTGGTGGTTCTGCTACAAAGAGTCCCACTAACTCCCCCGCCCTTTTGGGCACCTAACCTCCTCATCTGCTATAATAAAATCTTCTCTTTTTTGAGTATAGGAAGCTGATAGTGGATAGGATTAAAGATGTTTAAAAATTTATTATCAAAATTTTTTCGTAAAGAGAGTAATGAAGCAGCAACAAAAGTCGAGGAAGAGATAGAAGAAGCTACCATAGTAGAATCTCATACCAGTCAAGATTGTGAAATGGATAAAGAGGAGCTTGTGGATAAGCTTATAGAGCTATATCGGCAAAATGATAAACTTGCAGGGCAAAGTAGAGTAATAGCCAAAGAGAAATTGCAAAAAATTCCACTTAACATATTGAAAAATAGATATGATGCTGAATTAAAAAGATATATAAGATTAAATCTACGAAAAAGAGTGGAGCAGAAGAGTCAAAATAAAAGTAGCACACCTGCTCAAAAAAAGAGTTACATTGCAAATATCAAAAAAGGTAAAGCGTATGAAAAACAGATAGGCGACTATTTTGAAAAGCAAGGTTATATTGTTAAATATAACGGTATTGAAAAGGGAAAAAAGGACGATAGCATTGATCTTATAGCAATTAAAAAAGATGAAATTCTGTTTGTTCAGTGTAAAAATTGGAAAGAGAATTCTAAATATAAAGTGACTCAACAGATGGTAAAAGCTTTTATAGGAGATACCTATAAGTTCATCGAAGAAAATCCTGTTTATAAAAATTATACAATAAAGAGACTTTTTGTTATTTCAAATAAAATCCTTACAAAAAGTGCTTATGCTTTTATCAAAAATAATCCCCAACTTATTGATTTTCAAATTATAAAAGAGAGTGAAAAATAGATATGCAACAAAAGTTCAAGCAGTTTATGGAGTTGATTAGGCAGCAAAGATTTTATGAAGCCCACGAGGTGCTAGAAGAGCTTTGGTTTCCACATAGAAAATCTAAGGAGCCAAAAATTCTTATCATTAAAGGTTTTATCAATGCCTCCGTGGCACTGGAGCTGCAGCGTCTTGGTAGAAGAGAAAATGCCCTTAAAGTCTGGCAAAACTACCTCAAATACAAAACACTGATAAAAGATGATCCTTTACTGCAAAATGTAGCCACATTTTTGGATGGATGCTATGCACAATACCTATCATGAAGCCACAAAACACTCCTATATGAGTGTGCGCCAACATCCAAACTATCTGGATTGGAGCATGCAGCCTTCGCCTTTCAAAGTATATGAGGGCTACCCTCTCATCCCTCTTGATACTTTTAAGAAAACCCATCGATTTATCTATCTGCTTGGCGGCATCAATGCCAAAAAGATCTATCCAGGAGTGAGCTACTATCTGCGCACTATTCCAAGCGCCGGAGCTTTGTATCCTACGGAGATCTACCTGCAGGTGCGAGGAGTTGAGGGTTTTGAGGATGGGATATACCATTTTAGTGTGGCAGAAAATGGCTTGAGGTTGCTCTACAGGCTTGGCGATGATGAAGGAGTGGAATGCTACTTCAAGCAAAAGCGGCTCATTGAGGGAATTATTGTTTT
>WGAX01000146.1 GCA_015494595.1 Nitratiruptor sp. | reverse complement strand
TCGGAGATGTGTATAAGAGACAGATGTAGTAGTGCCTGTTGGCACTACAGGAGAGAGCGCCACACTCTCACATGATGAGCATAAGCGCTGCATAGAGATTGCAGTGGAGGTGTGTAAAGGCACATCTACCAAAGTGATGGCAGGAGCTGGCAGCAACTCCACAAGCGAAGCGATAGATCTTGCAAGCTTTGCCCAAAAGGCAGGGGCTGATGCGATTCTTAGCGTCTCACCCTACTACAACAAACCAACCCAAGAGGGGCTCTATCAACACTACAAAGCAATAGCTCAAAGTGTAGATATTCCTGTGCTTTTATACAATGTGCCGGGCAGAACAGGTGTGGATATAAAGCCAGAGACTGTATTTAGGCTCTTTGATGAAGTTGAAAATATCTATGGCATCAAAGAGGCTACCGGCTCCATTGAGCGCTGTGTAGAGCTGCTGGCAAACAGGCCAGAGCTCTATGTCATTAGTGGCGATGATGCCATCAACTACCCTATTATTGCAAATGGCGGGATGGGGGTGATTTCAGTGACAGCAAACCTTTTGCCAGACAAAATCGCGATGCTGGTACACGCTGGGCTAGCGGGGCAGTTTGATACTGCTAAGATGATAAATGATGAGCTATTTGCCATTAACAAAGCTCTTTTTGTGGAGTCCAATCCGATTCCAATAAAAGCTGCAATGTATGAGGCTGGACTGCTAGAGACTCTAGAATACCGCCTACCACTTGTGCCGCCAAGCCCTCAAAGTATGGAAAAAATCAAAGAAGCACTCAAAAAGTATGAGGTGGTACAATGAAAAAGACTTTAGTAATCAGTGGCGGTACAAGAGGGATCGGTAGAGCCATCGTAGAGCGCTTTGCCAAAGAGGGCGTAAATGTCGCATTTACCTACAACAGCAATGAGGCTTTGGCAAATGAGTTGGCGCAAGAGCTAAGCCAAGAGCATAACATCAAAGTAAAGGCCTATCAGCTTAATGTCCTTGAGCCCAACGAGTATAAAGAGCTTTTTAAACAGATCGACGAGGATTTTGAAAGAGTTGATTACTTTATCTCTAATGCCATTATTTCGGGCAGAGCGGTAGTAGGAGGCTTTGGCCCCTTTATGCGCCTCAAACCAAAAGGGCTTACCAACATCTACACTGCTACAGTTTTAGCCTTTGTGGTAGGAGCACAAGAGGCTGCAAAGAGGATGGAAAAAGTTGGAGGCGGAGCCATCATTAGCCTTAGCTCCACGGGTAATCTCATCTATACCCCAAACTATGCAGGACACGGCAGCTCTAAAGCTGCAGTTGAGACGATGGTAAAATATGCAGCTCACGAATTGGGAGAGAAAAACATCCGCGTCAACGCAGTAAGTGGTGGTCCCATAGATACAGACGCACTGAGAGCTTTTCCAAACTATGAGGAGGTAAAAGCTGCTACAATTGCAAGAAGCCCCCTTAATCGTATGGGCACGCCCGAAGACATTGCAGGGGCTTGCTGGTTTTTGTGCAGTGATGATGCTGGCTGGATCACCGGACAAACCCTGGTAGTAGATGGAGGGACAAGTTTTAGCTGATGCAAAGCAATCTCAATATCCCAAACATCTTAGCATTTCTAAGGCTGCTTATTGCACCTTTGATGTTTATGCTGCTTGTAAACAGGGATCTATTTCCTCATATTCATCCCTCTTGGCTGGACTACTTTGCAGCATTTTTGTTTGTATTGGCTAGTATTACCGACTTTTTTGATGGCTATATAGCTAGAAAATTTGATCAAATTACTCAACTTGGCAAGATTTTAGATCCACTAGCTGATAAGATGCTGACACTTGCCGGCTTTTTGGGGCTTATGATGCTAGGGCGCGCCAATCCTTGGGCGGTTTACTTGATTTTAACAAGGGAGTTTTTCATTACTGGGCTTAGAGTTAGTGCAGTAAGCAGCGGCAAAGAGATAGCAGCAAGCTTTCTTGGCAAAGTCAAAACTATTGTGCAGATGATTGCTATTGGCTTTTTGATAATGGATTGGCCTTTTGGAGATGCCCTCCTTTGGTTAGCGGTAGCTATTACGCTTTATAGCGGATATGAGTATATTAAAGAGTATTTAGAGGAGTAATATGGGTTTTATATGGGCACTATTAGCACTATCGGTTATGATTTTTGTGCACGAATTGGGGCACTTCCTCGCTGCTAGATTTTTTGGCGTCTATGTGGAGCGCTTTAGCATCGGCTTTGGGCCAGTGGTGGCAAAGAAGTGGTGCTGCAATACTGAGTGGGCAATAAGCGCTTTGCCTCTTGGAGGATATGTGAAAATGAAGGGTCAAGACGACACCGACCCAACTAAAAAAAGCAGCGATCCAGACAGCTACAATGCCAAACCCCCTTGGCAAAGAATTATCATTCTTTTAGCAGGTCCCTTTGCCAACTTTTTACTGGCTTTTATTCTCTACTTTGTTGTAGCACTTATGGGCTTTAATGAGTTGGCACCAAAGGTTGGCAAAGTGTTGCCAAACTC
>WGAX01000145.1 GCA_015494595.1 Nitratiruptor sp. | reverse complement strand
GCATAGAATAGATCATATGCTGCGTTTGCGCCAACTCCAAGATGAGACAGGAGGATTTAACTGCTTTATTCCACTTATCTATCAAAAAGAGAACAACTACCTCAAAGTTAAAGATTTTGTTACAGGACAGGAGTATCTCAAAACCATAGCTGTAGCAAGACTTCTATTGGACAATATTCCCCATATCAAGGCCTACTGGGCTACCTCTACTCTCAATCTTGCACTTGTTGCACAAGAGTTTGGTGCAGATGATCTAGATGGTACAATTGAGAAAGAGTCAATCCAAAGTGCTGCTGGGGCAAATAGTAGCAATGGTATAGCATTAGATGAGTTTGTAGCCCTTATTAAAGATAGCGGATTTATCCCGATTGAGCGAGATTCGCTTTATAATGAAATTAAGGTATGGGCTTGAGGTATTATGGTTATGAAGAGTTTATAAGAGATGTAAAAGTGCTCATTGCAAAGATTGACTGGGAGTTTGATGCGATTGTGGCAATTAGCAGGGGAGGATTAACACTAGCGCACTTTTTGGGGGAATACTATAAGATACGCAATGTCTTTACGATTAATGCTATTGGTTATGATGATCAAAAAAAGCTTGATGAGGTGAGAGTTTTTAATATTCCAGATTTGCAAGGATTTCATAGGGTATTGGTAGTGGATGAGATAGTTGACAGCGGTGAGACAATGCAAAAAGTGATCCAAAAGCTAGATAGTTTTGATGTAAAGTTAAGAAGTGCTGTTATTTTTGTGAAGCCTGATGCCATCTACCAGCCAGATTTTTTTGTACAATATACAAATGAGTGGATAGACTTTTTTTGGACAAGGGATCTGTATGATATTAATGATTGATAACTATGATAGCTTTACATACAATATTGTGCAATACTGCTTAGAGCTTGGAGCAAACCTCAAAGTTATTCGCAATGATGAATTGAGTGTAGAAGAGATTGAGCAGCTAAATCCCGAGAAAATTATCATCTCTCCAGGACCTGCTACACCAAACGAAGCAGGAGTGAGTTTAAATGTAGTAAAAAGATTTCAAGATAGAAAGCCTATTTTAGGTATCTGCTTAGGTCATCAAACAATAGCCCAAGCTTTTGGGGGCAAAATTGTAGAGGCTAAAAATATGATGCACGGAAAAACTAGCCAAATAGATGTGATAGATAAAAGTCCAATTTTTAAAGATATTCCAAAAGAGTTTCGAGCTACTAGGTATCACTCTTTAGTAGTAGAGCAAACTAATCTCCCTTCCATTATTAAGCCAACTGCTTATAGTAAAGATGATAAAGAGATAATGGCTTTAGAAATTGAGGGCAAGCCCTTATATGGTGTGCAGTTTCATCCAGAATCGATAATGAGCCAATATGGGTATGAGCTCATTGATAACTTTTTGCATTTATGATCTATTATTTGCTTATTTATGCTGTTTTACTGCTTTTTGGAGCTAGTGAGCTTGGCATAGGTCCAGATGAAGCACAGATTATCTTCTCTCACTCTTGGTTCTCAAAGCTTTTTTTTCAACTCTACTCTTTTGCTCCTGATGAAGTGGTGGTAAGAGCTCCAGTTATTGTTGTCTCTTTAGCAAATATTGCTCTTTTTTATCTGCTTGCCAAAAGGTATCTGAAAGAGCGTGATGCTTTTTTGAGTGCTGTGTTGTTTTCACTCTTGCCAGCAGTGCTTGGAGCGGGAGTAATTATTAACAAAGCTCCTTTTATCATTTTTTTGACGCTTATTTTTTTGCTCTTTTTTTCATACGAAAAATTTATCTATGTGTATGCCTTTTTGTTACTGATTATAGATAAGGCATTTGCAATTTTGTTTTTATCTCTTGCGCTTTACTACTTTTATAGTAAAAAAATCTGGCAAGCTTGGTATTATCTTTTGCTTTTTGCGCTTTCAATCTATTTTTATGGATTTGATGTAGGAGGTAAACCCAAAAGCTTTTTTTTAGATACTTTTGCAGTATTTAGTGCAATCTTTTCACCCCTTCTTTTTTTCTACTACTTCTATACAATTTATCGTATATTCATTAAAGAGAAGAAAGATCTGCTTTGGTTTGTAAGTGCTACTCCTTTTTTATTTGCTCTGCTCCTCTCTTTTAGACAAAAGATTTATATAATTGATTTTGCTCCATTTGCTGTTATTGGCACCATTTTGATGGTTAAGCTTTTTTTACATAGTTATCGAGTGCGATTGCCTCGCTATCGCAAAAGTTTTCAATATGCTCTTATCCTTGTAATAGGAGTTTTATTTGTAAATGATTTGGTACTGCTTTTGCATAGTCGTCTTTTTTCTCTTTTTCCCTCTTCTGTCCACTTTTTTCGTAACTACTACGAGGGGAAGTTACTGGCTGAAAAGTTAAAGATGCGCAACATTTCTTGTATCCATACAAGAGCTCAGTTAGCATTACAACTGCAATTTTATGGGATAGGAGAGTGTAAAGATTATATACTTAGTAAAAGGAAAGGGACGATTCCCATAATTTTGAGGAAGGGAGGAGTTTTTGCTATCTATTATGTTACCTATCGTGACAATAAAAGATGAAAAAGAGATTATATGTAACAAAAATAAACAGTAATTTTAGAGATAAAGGAGAAAAATTATTTTCACTAATGATATAGTTAAAGAAATGTTAGAATATCTCATATCATTAATTCTGTAAGGAGAAGCGATGGCTCAAAGAGCGATACGTGAATATGATGGCAAGAAGCTTTTTGCCCAAAATTGGGATAAATACTTTGCACCGCTTAAGTACCCTTTTGAATCTGTGCTGGTAACAAGTGGAGAGGAGCTTAAGAAAAAGGCTCAGGAGCCAGGATATGAGTGGCTAAAAACTAAACCTCTTGTAGCAAAACCGGATATGCTTTTTGGAAAAAGAGGCAAGAACAATCTTGTTTTGTATAAAGTCAATAAACCGGGCGATGTGACACTTGAGGATGCAGCAAAATGGATCGATGAGAAAAGGAGTACAGAAACTACGCTGCTAAGCGGCCAAAAAGGTGTGCTTACACACTT
>WGAX01000144.1 GCA_015494595.1 Nitratiruptor sp. | reverse complement strand
ACCACCCGTTTAGTTTTACCAAGCCCTCCAAAATAGGCGTTAAGCCTTGTATCTCTCTTGCTTGAATCTACCACATACACACCACTTGCACTAAAGCCGCTTTTTTGTAACAGCCCTTCAATATCCTTTTTTAACTCCTCATCCTCTAAAGGCGTAAAAGTGTTAAAGATTGGCGCAATAAGTGTTGGATAGATTGCATTTATCAAAATAATAACCCCAAAGATAAACAAAAATCCCCAAAGCCACCAGTTTTGCACATTAAGAATTATCCAGCTAACTATATAGACTATAAGCGAGCCAAAAACCAAAAAGAGTATACCCATTTTAAGCTGGTCTTTAATAAAAAGTGAAAATGTTGAAGTATTGAAGCCAAACTCCTCATCTAAGACAAACTTTTCATAAATAGTAAAGGGAAGCGTTACTATGTAGTTGATCATAAAGAATATATCGATAAAGATCACACTCTTTATCAAAAGATCATCTACTGTAATTCTAGTCTCTAGCCAATGCAGCCCAAAACCCATCCAAAAGATAAATAAAATATACTCTACAAACACCTCAGCAATAGCAATTTTCTCCTTTTTGAAGCTGTACCTGCCCGATTTAAAAAATTTGCTTGGCATCATTAATACAGGCTTGCCATTTTTTGCCTTTGCAATGAAGCCAGCCTGCATCACAGAGACATAAAGCTTCACTAAAATATAGATCCCATAGAGGATACTTACTCCTAGCATTATTGTCCTTTTTGAAAATTTTGACTATTATACACAAAATGTTTTATCTACCCTTACAAATATTTATTTATCAAAAAATCTTAAAAAGGTTATAAATGGCATTGATTGATCTCTTGCATATATCAAAACAGTATGAGGCGCAAAAGATTTTATGCGATGTGGAGTTTCACTTAGACGAAAAGGAGCGAGTAGCAATTGTTGGCAAAAATGGCAGTGGCAAATCGACCCTTATGAAAATCATAGCAGCCAACATCCAACCAGATAGCGGCGAGAGAGTGGTGCAGCAAAATATCACTATCAAGATGCTCTCGCAAGTGCCAAAATTTCCCATAGCCACCACTGTCAAAGAGGCGATTATGCATCAATTGCAAGAGATAAATGAGGCAAAAAGGCGCTATGAGCATATCAGCCAACAGATTGCTATCAATCCTCAAGATAGCTCGCTTTTGCAAGAGCTCAATCAGATAGCCAACTATCTCGATTTTCACAACGCTTGGAATATAGAGGAGAAAATTGAAAGAGTCTTGCAGGAGTTTGATCTAAAAGCCTATGAAGATCGCTACATAGATACACTCAGCGGCGGAGAGCAAAGGCGCGTTGCTTTGGCTGGGCTGCTTTTACAAAAGCCAGATGTATTACTGCTGGATGAGCCCACCAACCACTTGGATGTGCATATGGTGGAATTTTTGGAAGAGACACTTCTTAAAGAGAAGTTTACCCTCATCTTTGTCAGCCACGATCGCTACTTTATTGATCGCATCGCTACAAGAGTAGTAGAGGTGGAGGAGTGTAAATTAAGAAGCTTTCAAGGGGGATATAGCAACTACCTGCAGCAAAAAGAGGAGCTTTTAAAAAATATGCAAAAGCAGCACGAAAATCTTTTAAGGCTTTTAAAGCAAGAGGAGGAGTGGCTAAGGCGGGGAGTAAAGGCTAGAATGAAGAGAAATGAGGGCAGAAAAAAAAGAGTAATGCAGCTAAGAGAAGAGGCAAAGAAAAACCCGGCCATTATTAAAAAGATACAACTCCAGCTAGAAAGAGAGAAAAAGCATTTTAATAGAGATGAAGGTGTAAGCAGAAAAAAGGTGCTTTTTGAGCTGGAGCATATCTCAAAAACCTTGGGTGATAAAGTGCTTATTAAAGATTTTAGCACCAGAATTTTGCAAAAAGATACCATTGCAATTGTAGGCAAAAACGGCAGTGGTAAATCTACATTTTTAAAGCTGCTTTTAGGAGAAATCGAGCCAGATAGTGGCGTAATTAAAAGAGGGGATATAAAAATTGGCTATTTTGATCAAAATAGATCGATGCTAGATGATAACAAAAACCTCATAGAGACCTTCTGCCCCAATGGAGGGGATCGAGTAGAGGTGTGGGGAAAAAGTATGCATGTCTATGGGTATTTGAAAAATTTTCTCTTTCCAAAGGAGTTTTTGGATAAAAAGATTGGAAGTCTCAGCGGTGGAGAGAAAAATAGAGTAGCTTTAGCACTGCTCTTTACCAAAAAAGTAGATTGCCTTATTTTGGATGAGCCCACAAACGACTTAGACATTCCCACTATCAACATTTTAGAGGAGTATTTGCAAAAGTTTCAAGGCTCAGTCATCTTTGTCAGTCACGATCGCTACTTTGTAGATAAAATAGCCAAAAAACTCTTTATCTTTAAAGGCAATGGCCAGATAGAGGAGTCACACCAAAGCTACAGTGAATATCTGATGATCGAAAAGGAGATTGCTGAGCTTAACAAAATAGCCAAAGAGAAGAAAACTCCAAAAGAGCGCATCAAAAAAGAGCCCAAAAAGCTCTCTTATAAAGAGCAAAGAAGATTGGAGGAGCTTCCTGGCCTTATAGAGCAGCTAGAAGAGGAGATTGAGCAGATAAATAGCTGTCTAAGCGATCCTGCATGCTACGAAAAAGAGGGAATTGTTACAATATCCACCCGTTTACAAGAGCTAGAGTCTCAACATCAAGAGCTTTTGGATGAGTATATTGAGCTAGAGGAGAAAAAGGAGAGGTTGCAGAGTTAAGGCTTTTTGACAACCCTCTCCAAAATCTCAACTCTAGCACTCTGATTTGCTTCATCAGAGGCGCTAATATTTGTAAGCATCGTAAAATTTGCTTCTTGCATCTTTTGCAAATTTTTCTCATCAAAAAAGCATCTACCCTCCTGCTTCCCTTCCTTCTCTTTATCTCCCCACACCAAAAAGAGGTTTTTGAGATTTTTACTCTCTGGCGCTACTCTTGTAAGAGGCTTTAACTTTTTGGTACAGGTACTATAATCTCTTCCATAGATTCGCTCAACTGCTACTAAACCCTTAAAGGGATTTTTAAAAATCTTTGCAAAAACCCTTGTTTTATTGATACTCCCTTCTATCTGTAAAGAGACAAGAGCATTGTTAATAAAACTTCTATTTTGATCTACAAATCTATCCTCTCCTATTTTACAACTATAAGCAATGTTTCCTCTACTCTTACCATACTTTTCAAAGGAGTAGTTTTCAAACTGCAGTGTATCTTTGCAACTATAAAATCTAGCCTCATTCCCATGCTTATAGAAGTATATGCCATCGATTGGATCGGGCACACCATCTAGATTGTTATCATAATATTTAAAAATCCCCTTATCTGCACCAATAAGTTTATAGACATCTCCTCTCTTTTTATCTACATAGATCCAAGAGTAGAGCTTTAAAAAAGGATTTCGCATATCATAGGGAAAATCGACTCTAATAAAGTAGCCAATACTTTGCATCTGCGGTATTTGAGAAAGATTTACCTCCTTCCATCCAAAGGGATTACTATTTGTTGGAGAAGTCCCCAACAGCTGATAATACCCTATAATAGATCCATCCTTTTTAAAGTTTGCAAATATCCATTTGCCTTTTGAAAGAAAGAACTCCCCATTTATTATAAAATTTCTGCTAAGCAGATAGGAGCGCAACTCATCCAAATAGCCCCCATACAGACTACTACTTATAACTAGAACGGTTATTAGAATATGTATATACCTTTTCATAATCCTCATTATAGCACAATTATAAAAAAGCTAAAATCTCTTCTTCTATTTTATCTTTTTCAATGATTAAATCGTGCACAATTGGTTTATGAAACAGCTGGGCAATTCTTTGAGGAATTGGCACTTGCAACTCTTTAGAAATTGCCTCTAAAGCCTGCAGATCTTTTAACTCCTCACCACTTAGTGCCTTCCAGATGGCCGGCGCAAACTTTGTCCACTCTGCTGTAGAGTAGGCTACATTTATATCATCTTTATACTTTCTATAAAGTTTTATAGTGGTTGCGGTGTGTGGATCAAAAAGGTAGCGAGAGGCATACTCTTTAATGGTTTGAGCTACCTCTTCATCACTGCTAAAATCTGCATCAAAATCTTGCTGCAAAGCTTCCAGCTCCTGGCTGCTTAACGCATAATACCCTTTTTCTTGTAGATTTTGCATAAGCTCTTTTGTACGCTCTGCTCCAAACTTATCATAGAGCACACGCTCCACATTGGAGGATTTGAGTATATCCATTGCAGGGGAGGTGGTTTTAATAAGCTTTTTATCCCTTAAATCGTAGCGCCCCTTTTGGATAAGCTCGGTTAAAATATTATTGGCATTAGAAGCAATTAAAATTTTGTTAATTGGCACTCCCATCTTTTTGGCATAGTATGCTCCCAAAGCGTTGCCAAAATTGCCGCTAGGCACTATGAGATTGATCTTCTCTCCAAAAGCGATAGCACCTGCTCGCACCACCTCCAAATAGCTATGAATATGGTAAAGAATTTGAAAGATAATGCGCCCAAAGTTTACAGAGTTGGCGGCTGAGAGATGTATATCTTTTTGCTGCAAGGTATGCTGAAATTCACTGGATGCTAAAAGGCTCTTAAGCGCATTTTGCGCATCATCAAAATCACCTTTGATGCCGATGACTTTGAGGTTTTTACCATCTTCAGTCACCATCTGCAGACGCTGCACATCGCTGGTGCCCCCTGCTGGATAGATACAGGCTACTTTGATATTGGGGCGGTTTTTGAAGGTCTCTAGCGTAGCAGGACCAGTATCGCCGCTGGTAGCTGCTAAAATGAGGTAGTTTTCATCCCTCTTTTTGGCTAAAGCTGAGAGGATATAGCCAAAGGGCTGCAGTGCCATATCTTTAAAGGCTCTTGTAGGTCCGTGATAAAGCTCGCTGATAAAAAGGTTTTGATCTACTCTTTTAACCGGTACAGGACTGTTTGGATCGTCAAAGTTATTATAAAGAGCCAAAGCCTCTTGTAAAAGAGTATCCTCTATATCTATATCAAAAAGTTTGAGCACTCTAAAAGCCATCTCTTTGTAATCTTTGGGCAGAGCTTTTACAAACTCCTCATTAAGTTTTGGCAGCTCTTTTGGCACATAAAGCCCTCCAAAGCTGGCACTTGGATGTAAAATCGCTTCAGAAAATGTTACACTTTTTGGCTTTTTACCATCATTTCCCCTACTCTCTACAAAAACCATTAAATTCCTTTAAATTTTTTGCTTATTGTAGCAAAACTTCTCTGATCCAGCCCAAATATTCATTACTCCCCTTCTCTATATCAAAAGCGATAATCTCTGGCACCTCATAGGAGTGCAACTGCTTAATAGCTCGCTCCACCTTATAAAAATCGATCGCCTTTATGAAAAGCAGCGCCTCGCTATCCTCTACTATCTGCTCATCCCAGATATAAAGGGATGTAATTTTTGGCACTATATTTATACAGGCTGCCAAGCGGTTTTGCAGCAACTCTTTAGCTATCTTTTTAGCCTCTTGCATATCTTTTGTGGTAGTTACAATAAGCTGCATCCTATCCTCCTAATACTTGAGTGCCAATACCTTCACTTGTAAAGATCTCCAATAGCAAAGAGTGCTCTACTCTGCCATCAATAATATGCGCCTTTTGCACGCCACCCTCAATTGCTTCCAAGCAGGCATCCACTTTTGGAATCATCCCCCCGCTTATTGTGCCATCTTTTTTGAGCAGCTCAATTTTCTCTTTGGTAAGTGTTGAGATGAGTTTGCCATCTTTGTCTAAAACTCCGGGTGTATCTGTGAGAAAGATAATCTTTTTGGCTTGAAGAGATGCAGCCACTTTACTGGCACACAGATCCGCATTGATGTTATAGCCGGGGTGTCCCACTTGATTGCTTGCAGCAATAGGAGCAATAACTGGCACAAACTGCTCCTCTAAAAGTTTATAGACCACTTTTGGATTGATTTTGTCAATTACTCCTGTGTAGCCAAACTTTTCAAAATCTTTAGCCCTAGCAGTAATAAAGTGTGCATCCTTACCGCTAATCCCCAGAGCTTTTGCACCATAGTTATTTAAAAGTGAGACTATCTCTTTGTTTATATCCCCACTGAGCACCATCTCTACTATCTCCATAACTTCAGGCGTAGTAACTCGTTGCCCGTCGATAAAGTGGGTATCGATTTTTAATCGATCCAAAATCTGTGTAATTCTTTTGCCACCTCCGTGCACAATAACTGGCTTAATTCCTACAGTATACAAAAGCAAAATATCCTTGGCAAAAAGCTCTTTAAGTCTCTCATCTATTTGTGCACTTCCTCCATACTTAATAACAAAAATCTCATCACGAAACTTTTTTATAAAGGGAAGGGCATCAAGAAGGGTCTGGACTGTTTGCATCTTTTTTTGCATAGTAATTCCTTTTATACTCATCTATTTTTAAAAAAATCTCCTCTTT
>WGAX01000143.1 GCA_015494595.1 Nitratiruptor sp. | reverse complement strand
TTGGAAAATGGTGCTATGATGCAAGCACAGGTGATGGGAATGCTTAGTGGTAGTGGATTTATAGGGCTTTTACTACTGCTTGTTGCAATGTTTTTATTCTACTTTTTCCCGGCAGTCCTTGGGGAAGTCTTTAAAACAGATGATTTTGGCACCGCTTTTAAGAGGGTATTTTTGCTCTTTTCTCCAGCTTTTTGGAAGAGATGCTTTAACAAAGAGTATATGATACTCATTATTATTTGGTCTCTTATCCTATTAGCGGTTGGGATTGTGATGGTTTTGTTGGCAGGAACTCTTATTTTGTTGCCTGTGGTATTAGTTTTGGCCTATCTTTTAAGCCTCTACAATGCAGCCATTTATGTTTTTGCATCGGAGTTAGCCAAGGAGTGAGGCAAATCTGTTTAGTGCCTCTTTTAGCTTTGGTAGGGGCTGGGTAAAAGAGAAGCGAAGAAATTGGTTATTTTTGCTAAAGTCGATACTTGGAGTTACTGCTACTTGGATCTGTTGTAATAAATATTTGGCAAATGCAAAACTATCTTTGCTATATCTGCTAATATCTGCCCAGATATAAAATGCCCCCTGGGGCTTGATTGGAATATCGAAGTAGTTTTGCAAAGCCTCATAAAGATAGTCTCTTCGCTTTTTGAAAGTTTGTGTGATGCTATCTAAATACTCGTAATCAAAAGCTTGCAAAGCTGCATATTGGCTGAGGGTTGGAGCGCTCAAAAAGATATTTTGGGCAAGTTTAATAGCATTGTCTAAAAGCTCTGGAGGTACAATAATCCATCCAAGACGAAAACCTGGCATACAGAAATATTTGGAAAAACCTGAAATTATAATAGCTCTGTGGCTAAACTCTTTGGCACAAGCTGGCTGCTCTTCATATGTAAGTCCGTGATAGAGCTCATCGCTAATAAGCCAGATGCCCTCCTTATCGCATTTTTGTGCTAAGGCTTGCAAAAGCTCTTTGCTATAAATTGTGCCTGTTGGGTTTGCTGGATTGGAGATTTGCAAAGCATGGGTATTTTGTAGTTGATCGGGAGTTATACAGTAGTTAGTCGATGGGCTAACCTCGATAAATCTTGGTTTAATCCCAAGCATCGCAGCAAAGTTTTTGTATGAGGGATAGCCCGGATCTGCAATCGCTAGCCTTTGGGCAATATCTAATGTTAGAGCATAAGCTAGCAAAAAAGCACCGCTGCTGCCAGGAGTAAGCAGGATATGATCAGGATCGATTGAAAGATTGTAGCGCAGTTTATAGTGTTTGGCTATAAGAGCTCTTAGTTCATAAAGCCCCTCAGTTTGGGTGTAGCTAAAGCGCTGATCTTGGATGGCTTTTTGCAAAGCCTCAGTAACTTTGATTGATGGAGGCAGATCTGGCTGCCCGATCTCTAGATGGATAACATTAGTGTAGTGTTGTGCCTCTTTGAGTAGCTGCATCACATAAAAGGGTGTAAGGCTGTCTAGTCTCATACTCTCTCTTGCAATTTTTGATAAAAGTATTATACTTTAAAAAAAAGGAGAGAGAGTGTCAGTTTTGATGGAGATAGCAATGTTTCCCACAGATGTGGGGGAGAGTAAGAGCAGGTATGTGGCTGAGGTGTTGAAGGTGATAGAGGGAAGCGGCTTTAATTATCAGCTCACACCTATGGCAACCATTGTGGAGGCTGAGAGTGTAGAGGAGCTTTGTGCATTAGTACCTAAAATGTATAAAGCTTTAGAAGCTATGGGAGTGGGGCGTGTATATAGCGTCATCAAGTTTGATATACGCCCAGGTAAAAAGAATCGTCTCCAGCAAAAGATAGACTCAGTTAAGAAGCATCTAAAGCATGAGCAATAGCATAATCTACAGCATTAAGGTAGCTTTGGATATTGGCTAGATTTTTGTAAGCTATATCAAAAGCTGTGCCGTGATCGACGGAGGTGCGCAGGATTGGTAGATTGAGGCTGACATTGATGCTTTCATCGAAATAGAGAGCTTTTAGGGGTGCAAGACCTTGATCGTGATAGAGTGCTACAATATGGGAGACTTTTTTGCGAAATTCAGGTGTAAAGGCAGTATCTGGCACTACAGGGCCAAAAAAGATCTCTTTTTTTAGCTTTTTATTGGCTTTGTTAATCGCTTTTGTAATAATCTTCTCTTCATCTCCCAAGGCTCCCCCATCTCCTGCGTGGGGATTGACTCCTAGTACTGCTACCGGAAGGATTGGCGTGGTGCTTTGGTAAAAATTGAGTAAAAATTTGGCAAGAGGCTTTTTTTTGATAGAGGAGGCTACCTTTTTAAGGGGTATATGCTCAGTGTAGAGGGCTACAAAGAGTTTGTTGCATCCTAACATCATAATAGCCTCTTTTTTGAAGTAGGAGCGCAGATAATCGGTATGTCCTTTATAGGTGATGCCTGCTCTCATCCACGCCTCTTTGTTGATAGGTAGCGTTACCAAAGCCTCACAAATGCCGCTTGCAGTCATCTCTACCGCTTTGCAAAAGGAAGCAAAGGAGAGTTTGGCGCTTTTTTTGCTGATTTTGCCGGGCTTAATGGTAAATTTCCCCTCCACGTATTCCACTTCCAGATCATTTGGCAACTCCATTCCCAAAAGTTTTGCGGCTTGTTCTAGCATAGAGCGATTGCAAAAGTAGAGCGGAGTGCAAAACTTTTTGATAATGTCGTGGGATTTGAGGGCGATTTCCACTCCTATCCCATTGAGATCGCCGATACTAATCGCAATGACAGGCTTCATCAATCACTCTTTTCATCTCTTTTACTGCCTTTTCCAGTCCGCACCAGATGCTTCTAGCGATAATGCTTTGACCAATATTGAGCTCTACAATATTTGGAATCTGTGCAATGCGTGCTACATTTTGATAATTGAGTCCGTGACCTGCAGCAACTAAAAGGCCAGCTTTTGCTGCGTATAGTGCAGAGTTTTCTAAATCTCCTATAG
>WGAX01000142.1 GCA_015494595.1 Nitratiruptor sp. | reverse complement strand
TTTTACCACTCAAGTCATCTCTAAGTCCTTTTGCTTTGATCCATCCTATTTTTGGCAGATAGAGCTTTTTGCCCTCTACCTTTACTCTTTGGGGATATTGGAAGCTTTGTTTGTGTTTTTTGCTTTTTAATTTTGGAAATCCGGGAGTCTCACCCTTTTTAACTCTTCTAAAAAAGTGTTTGAATGCTTCGTCAAGGTGTCTGATGGATTGCTGTAAAGCTTGCGAGTCTATCTCTTTGAGCCATTCATATCTCTCTTTGAGAATAGGTAAGCGTTTGATAAGTTTATGTGCGCTTATGTTTACTCCAAACTTTTGGTATGCGTATTTTTTCAAAGCCAAAGAGCGGTTATATACAAATCTCACAGCTCCGAAGTGCTTTTGCAACAGTTCTTGTTGCCTTTTGTTTGGATAGAGTCTAACTTTTACCGCTCTTTTCATTATCAATCCAAATGGTATGATATTGATTATAGTAGCCAAAAAACGCTACATAGTAAAGCAATACATCCAAAATCAGGCTACGCCTGAAGACCCTTTATCCACCTCCTTAACGAGGGGGTTTTACGGTCATGTTTGATAACAACTGCTCTAATATCTGTATCACTTTTTCTTGATACTCTTTTGCCAATTTAGCTGTTTTTGCCTCAAATCTCGTTACCAGCACCGGCGTGGTATTGGATGCTCTTACCAATGCCCAGCCATCATCAAAAATAATTCTCACCCCATCCACATCAATTATCTCTTTAATAGGCGGGAAATCTTTGGGAGGGTTTTGGAGTGCGGTTTTGAGTCTATCAATGATGGCAAACTTTTGATCTTCTGTAGTTTTGATCTTGATTTCTGGCGTATTATAGACCTTTGGCAATTGCTCGATCTCAGCATCCAGATCCACTCCACGCTGCACTAGCTCCAACACCCGCAAGGTAGCGTATATCGCATCGTCAAAGCCAAAGTAGCGATCGTTAAAAAAGAGATGGCCGCTCACTTCTGCTGCAAAATCTGCATTAGTTTGGGCAATTTTTACTTTGAGGTTACTATGGCCTGTTTTATACATGATGGCTCTGCCAATTTTATTGATCTCATCATACATCACCTGCGAGCACTTCACTTCACCAATGACAGTAGGATTATGCATAGATTTAGCAAAGATGATAGCTAACTCATCCCCTTTGAAGTTGTGCTTTTTGGTTAAAACTGCAATTCTATCTGCATCTCCATCGTAGGCAAAACCAAGCTGCCCCTCTTTGAGAGCATTTTTGAGATCTTGCAGATTCTTCTCTTCACTTGGATCTGGATGGTGGTTTGGGAATGTGCCATCCGGTTTGCAATAAAGCCCTTCGTACTCTATATCAAGCCCTTGCAAAATTGGCTCAAGCACAATACCAGCCACACCGTTACCACAATCAATCACAACCTCTTTATCAAAGCCTTGAAGATGGGTAAACTGCTTTAGCATATACTCAATATAGCGCTCTTTTGCATCGATTGGGATAAAAGTGGGATTGTCTTGTATTTGCAAACTACTAGCCAACACCTCTTTGCCTAGAGCATAAATCTGCTCGCCAAAAAAAGGTTTTTTGTCGATTGTAATCTTGAAACCGTTATACTCAGGAGGGTTATGGGAGCCTGTGATCATGATAGAAGCACTTGGAGTAATCTCTTGATTATTTACTTGAAAGCTTATGAAATTGCTAAAGTAGTTGACGCCCGTTGGCACCATCCCCATGCCAAGGGCTTTTTTGCCAGCGGCGTTGATGCCGCTAACAAGCCAGGAAAAAAGTGTAGGAGAGTGCAACCTTGCATCGTAGCCGATGGCGATATACTCGCCATCGACCTTTTTGGCTAGAAAAAAGCCAATTTTTTTGACTATATTTTCATTAAGCTCTTTTTCAAAAATTCCTCGTATATCATACTCGCGAAAAATGGAGCGCATGGAGTCCCTTTTTTGAGCAAATTATAGCAAAAGCTCTTAGAACTCCCGCATATAAGCTTTCTCGCCATGTACCGCTTCATCCAAACCTTCGTTTTCCGTATCTTTGTCCACGCGAAGTCCCACAAATTTATCAACCACTTTATAAATAATAAAACTCACGACTATCGTATAGATTCCAACAGCCAAAACACCTACAATCTGATGCCAAAGCCCCGCAAAACCGCCACCAAAAAGAAGTCCTTTTACATCGGCGACTTCCGGCTTGGCCAAAATTGCCAAAAGTAGCGCTCCTACCATACCACCAACGCCATGCACACCAAACACATCAAGACTATCATCATATTTGAAGCGATTTTTCACATACACTACCGCCCAAAAACAGATAAGGGCTGCCAAAAAGCCTATAATCATCCCACCACCAACATCCACAAAGCCGCTAGCTGGCGTAATTGTAGCAAGCCCTGCAATAATGCCAGTAAAAAATCCAAGAGAAGTTGGCTTCTTAAACTTCATCCACTCCAGTGCCATCCACACAAATCCACCAATCAAAGCAGCAATAGATGTAACAAATGCAGCACTTACAGCCTGTGCACTCATACCAAGAGCACTTCCCCCATTAAAGCCAAACCATCCAAACCAAAGCAATCCTGTTCCAATAGCTACAAGTGGCAAAGAGGATGGCATCATAACAGCCTCTTTTCTTTTGCCAAGCATAATCGCTCCAACCAGCGCCCCAAGCCCACTTGTCTCATGCACCACAAGACCCCCTGCAAAATCCAAAGTGCCAAGGTTTGCTAGCCAGCCGCCTCCCCAGATCCAGTGTGCCACGGGAAAGTAGACAAATGTAGCCCAAAGAGCACTTACCAAAATCCAGGCACTAAACTTCATTCTCTCTACAAATGCCCCAGCCATCAACGCTACGGTAATGGCGGCAAAGGTCATCTGGAAAAAAATGAAAAGATAATGATAGAGATTACCAGCGGCTGGAGCCGGATCGCTTGGATTGATACCACTCAAAAAGAGGTACTTCAAATTGCCAATAAAAGCCCCGTCACCACTAAAGCTGAGGGAATAGCCATAAGCAAGCCAAAGAAAACTTACTACACTAAAAGCAACCCCAACCATCATTATGGTATTAAGGATACTTTTAACCTTTGTAAGTCCACCATAAAAGATTGCAAGTGCCGGCATACTCATCAAAAGCACAAATGCAGTTGAGATGAGAATAAAGACATTATCTGCTGGATTTATATGCTGCATGCTCACTCCTTAGATAGCCTCTTCATCTTTTTCGCCGGTTCTAATGCGCACAACCTGCTCGATATCGCTCACAAACACCTTCCCATCGCCAATTTTACCGGTTCTAGCAGCCTGCACAATCGCATCCACCACGCTATCCACATCCTCAGCTTTAACCACAATCTCTACTTTAACCTTTGGCAAGAAGTCCACAACATACTCAGCCCCTCTATAGAGCTCAGTGTGTCCTTGCTGTCTTCCATAGCCTTTGACTTCACTCACTGTCATACCCGAAATCCCCGCTTGTGTAAGAGCCTCTTTCACATCATCCAGCTTAAATGGCTTAATAATTGCTTCAATCTTTTTCATACCAACTCCTTTGAGAAAAATTTTTTAGATTGTATACAATTTTTGCT
>WGAX01000141.1 GCA_015494595.1 Nitratiruptor sp. | reverse complement strand
TTACGCAGAGGATACCCCTCCTTAAAGGCAGCCTCATCTACTTGAATAATCTTTATACCTGCCTCTTGCAAATCTCTCACCTCATCAGCTATAGCCAATGCCATCTGCTTATAGACCTGCTCACGCTCTAAATCATCTCGCACAAAAGACCAGTTAAGCATAGTAACTGGACCTGTGAGCATACCTTTGACTTTTTTTTCGGTTTTGCTCTGTGCATAAGTGATCCACTCTACTGTCATAGGCTTAGGTCTGCTCACATCACCAAAGATGATAGGGGGCTTAACGCATCTACTTCCATAGCTTTGCACCCAGCCATTTTCACTAAAAGCAACACCCTCAAGCATCTGTCCAAAATACTCCACCATATCGTTACGCTCAAACTCACCATGCACCAAAATATCTAAGCCAATCTCCTCTTGGACTTGGATACAGTAGTCGATAAACTCTTTTATCTTTGCTGTATACTCCTCTTGGCTTATAATCCCATCTTTAAAATCCTTGCGCACTTTTCTTACTTCAGCAGTTTGAGGAAAACTTCCTATAGTTGTGGTGGGCAAGAGTGGATAGCCAAGAAGTTGATGCTGCAGTTTAAGACGCTCAACTGCCGGAATTGAGCGCCCTTTTTGCTCAGGTGTTAAATTTTGCAAACGCTCCTGGACTACTTTATTGTGAATCTGCAGCGAACTCTTTCTAGTAGCATTTGCCTCTTGGTTCTTTTCATACAGCTTGCGATCATCACCTAGCTCTAAACCTCGATAGAGCTTATCAATAATACGCAACTCATCAAGTTTCTCATTGGCAAAAGCGAGCCAACTTTTTATATTACTATTAAGCTTATTTTCATAGCGCAAAGTATAGGGCACATGCAAAAGTGAGCAGCTTGTAGAGATGATGAGTCTATCTTGCTCAATTGGCAGATGTCGTAAAAACTCTACTTTCTTATCAATATCACTTATCCAGATATTTCTGCCATCTACAACACCAGCTATAAGCTTTTTATTGGCTTTTCCAATCTTTTTGACTGCTTCAATATTTTTTTGCCCATAAACAAAATCCAATCCGATCCCATCAACTGCTACATCGCATAAAATATCTACTGCCTCTAAAGCATGCTCAAAGTAGGTAACCACAAAATTTTCTATCCCCTCCATCGCCAACTGCTCATAAGCTTTAAGAGCCTCTAGCTGCTTTTTGGTTGGATCTTTAACCAAAGCTGGCTCCTCAAACTGCACTACCTTTACCCCTGCAGCTGCTAGCTCCTCTAAGATTTGGCGATAGATGGGTACTACCTTTTCCAACAGATCTAAAGGATCACTTCCATCTGTTGATCTAGCAAAACTTAAAAAAGTCACTGGACCAATAAGATTAACTTTTGTCTCAATCCCAAGCCCTTTTGCCTCATTAAACTCATCTAAAATCTTCTTGCTGTTTGGGCTAAATTCAATGTTTTTGTGAAGTTGCGGCACAAAGTAGTGGTAGTTGGTATTGAGCCACTTTGTCATAGGCAAAGCTTTATGCTTTTTATCCCCTCTTGCCATTGCAAAATAGCGCTCAATTCCACTTAAATCTTTATACTCCTCTGGCTCACACCCTAGCATCACAATAGTATCTATCATCTGATCATAGTAACTAAAATCGTTACAACTAATATACTTTATCCCAGCATCTTTTTGATACTGCCAATGGCGTGCTCGTAGCATTTTTGCTACACTCTCTAACTCCTCAAAACTGCTCTCTTTTCTCCAAAACTTCTCCAAAGCAAACTTTAATTCTCTTTTTTCACCAATACGAGGGTATCCTATAATATAAGGCATTACATCTCCTTCTAAAATTTTTTGAGTGTAAAATTTCTTAAAAAGTAGTTAAATGAAGATAGATAAAGGAGGAGCAATACCTGTTTTTCTATAACGGCATCTACAAATTGGTAGCTTTTTAATACGCAAAAGACGCAATATTTTATGTGCTAAACAGGCAAAAAAGATATTGCAATAGCAGGGTTTATCAGTAATAAAATCGACAAATAGCTCTTTACTCTCCTTATATACATTAATAGTTTTACAAAAATACTCTGTTAATAATGAGAAGTACCCTTTAAAGAGTGCCATTGGCAAACAACCACCTCTCTAAAATCTTTTGGGCAGCAATTGAGTCCAGTCGTCCATCTTTTTTGTGCCGTATTACCCCTTTGGTAGCCTCTTTTGCCTCATAGCTGGTAAAGCCCTCATCAATATACTCTACCTCTCCATCAAAATTGAGCAAGCTAACAAAATGGCGTACTCTTTTTTCCATCTCTTTTTTACTACTACCATCGGGAATACCCACAATGAGCCTCTCAATCTGCCACTGATGCAAAAACTCTTTCACCTCTTTTGCTGCTTGATTGCGATTTTTTCTAAGTATGGGGTTTTGAGG
>WGAX01000140.1 GCA_015494595.1 Nitratiruptor sp. | reverse complement strand
AAATGCAACGCCTAAGGTTCTAAAGCCATTTTGTGCAAACTCTTCCACTTTTGTATTGACTTCATCCTCATTAAACTCATTTGTGTCACTTAACCCAATAATTACTTGAGGAGCTCCTTTTGTAACAACTAAGCACTCGCCATTTTTTCTGCGTACTATAGCTTCTGTGCGTTTGCGTACAGGATCGAAAGGGATAAATTTTTCTATAGTAAAATTGTGGAGCAGTTTATATATTCCATGCTCTTTGGCATATGTAAATATAGGTTTTTCTATTGGGTCATTATTCTCCTCCTTACTAGCCAAAAGAGCATATAAAAAAAGCTCAACTCCTTTATGATTTGAAAGGATAAAGGGCTCGGCAATAGTCATCTTGTTTTTGGTCAGGGTTCCGGTCTTATCAGAGCATAAAATATCCATGCCTGCCAGCTCTTCAATGGCAGCTAAACGGCTAACAATTGCTTGGCGTTTAGCTAGATTAAGAGCTCCTACTGCCATAGTAACTGTTAAAACCGTAGGGAGTGCTACAGGAATTGCAGAGATGGTAAGGACTAATGAGAATACTAGTAGCTCATAAGGGTTTTCATGACGCTTTAGACCAAAAAAGATGATTATACCAATCATAACAATTGTAATGAGTATGAGAAAATCTCCTACACGAATAACCATTTTTTGAAAGTGACTTCTTTGCTCTCTTTGGGCTTTTGCAACAAGTCCTACTGTTTTACCGAAATAGGTATTAACTCCCGTATTGACTACAATACCGATCATCTCACCCTGTTTGACAATGCTATTTGAAAATGCTATATCATCGATCTTTTTATGCACAGGCAAAGATTCACCCGTTAGAGCGGATTGATCCACTAAAGCGTAGTCGCTTACTTGTGCTATTTTTATATCTGCTGGAATAATATCGCCAATTTTTACCTTAATAATATCACCAGGTACTAGCTCTTTTGCAGGAACCTCTAACCATTTGCCATCACGCAATACAGTAGCTTTTTTTGCCAATTTCTTTTTTAGAACTTTAATAGCATTGAGGGCTTTGGATTCTTGATAAAAGTCTAAAAAAGCATTGACAAAAAGCATAATAAGAATGATATAAAACTCTTCCCAATGCTTTACCAAAAAAGCTAAAACTGCTGCAATTTCAATCATCCAAGGAATTGGTCCCCAAAAACGCCTAAAAATTCTATGCCATAGAGGCTCCTCCTTTTCAGGAATCTCATTAGCTCCATATTTTTTAAGACGCTTTTGAGCCTCTTTTGTACTTAATCCTTTTTCAATATTGGTAGAGAGCTCTGCAGCTACCTGAATAGAAGGAAGTTTCTCATAATACTTTGTCTCTTTCATTAAAGTCTCCTAAGTGCCCTATCTATAGCTTCTGAGTAGGTTGGATGAGGAAATACGGTTTGGAGTGCAGTTTTACTGTCTAGCTCTGCCACTAAGCCTACTGTAATAGCACTAATAATCTCTTCTGCATTTGGGGAGTAAATCTCTGCACCTACTAAAAAATCCTCGTGATCTGCATAGAGTATTACATATCCCTCATCTCCTCCTGCTAAGTGGGAAAGAGCTAATGCAGAGAGGGGAAATAGTGCCTCTTTTGCTGGATTATCTTTTTTAGTAAGACCTACGGCCGCATATTGAGAGGGGAGGGTATATATAAACTTTGGAATATGAGTTAGATTAAGATTTCTTTTCTTCCCAAGTATGGTATCTACTACATTAAGTACTTGTGCACGGGCTGCATGGGCTAGCATCAGTTTAGCGTTACAATCGCCTATAGCGTATACATTTGCAAGGGTAGTGGTAAAGTAGTCATCTGTAACAATCCCTCTATCTATTGCAATATGGGATGTTTTTATTACATCTGTATTGGGTATGCGGCCAGTCGCTACTAAAAGCTTGTCAAATTCGTATATTCCGTTATTGGTTGTTACTTTTGCTCTTTTTTCCTGCTCTTTTGCCTCTACAATAGTAGTATTTGGCATTAGTTGCACGCCAGTATCTTGGAGAGTTTTCTCCATACTTTGCACAATTGTTGGATGGATTTTATTTGATATGTGCTCGTGACGGTAGATAAGAGTTGTTGCAACTTCGTTGGCTGCAAAAAAACCAGCCATCTCTAAACCTATTGCTCCACTGCCATAGATTGCAATGGAGGAGGGGAAAGTTTTGAGATTGAGAGCCTCATCACTTGTAATAATTGTCTCTTGATTGTAAGTAATGCCTTCAGGAATAAAGGGGTGTGAGCCTGTACCTATAATAATATATTGAGCTTTGAGGGTAGTGCCGTTAACCTCTACAGTATGTGCTCCTGTTATATATCCTTTGCCTTCGATAATCTCTACTCCTGCTTGCAAACACTGCTTTTCAATTGCTCTGTGGGCTTTGTGTATAACTTCATCCTTTTCTTGTACAGCTATATCTAATTTTAGGCGATCTTT
>WGAX01000139.1 GCA_015494595.1 Nitratiruptor sp. | reverse complement strand
TACTCTGCAAAGTGCATTAAAAAGTATGGTATGAAACATGAAGTGGTTATTACTATTATGGAATTGCCTCCAGGATGTGAGGGTGCACATACTCCAGAGTTTTATGAGAAGATTTTACGAGAGATTTTGGATCGAGGCATTGAGTTTGATAGTCTTGCTTTCAAAGATGCTAGCGGAACTAGCACGCCCCAAAAGGTATATGAGACAATAAAAAGAGCTAGAGAGATTTTAGGCAAAGATGTGCATATTCGCTTGCACACCCACGAGACTGCAGGTGTGAGTGTGGCATGCTATTTGGCAGCTTTAGAAGCGGGAGTTGATGGTATAGATTTAGCAGCTGCACCTGTGAGTGGTGGTACAAGCCAGCCAGATATTATTACGATGTTACACGCAGTCAAAGGTAAACCCTACGATCTTGGTGGGCTCGATATGGAAAAAGTATTAGAGTATGAAGAGACACTTAAGGAGTGCTTGGCTGACTACTTCATACCACCTGAAGCGACACAAGTTAGCCCAATGATTCCATTCTCTCCAATGCCAGGTGGTGCCCTTACAGCCAACACCCAGATGATGCGCGATAACAAAATCTTGCACAAATATCCAGAAGTGATTAAAGCGATGCGCGAAGTGGTAGAAAAGGGTGGGTTTGGCACCAGTGTAACGCCAGTAAGCCAATTCTATTGGCAGCAAGCCTTTAATAATGTGATGTTTGGTCCATGGAAGAAGATTGCTCCTGGATATGGAAGAATGGTGCTAGGATACTTTGGTAAAACGCCGGTAGCTCCAGATCCAGAAGTAGTGAAACTAGCAAGCGAACAGCTAGAACTCAAGCCAACTACAGAAAATCCTCTTGATATTGCGGACAGGGATGAGACTAAATCGATTGCATACTGGAAGAAGAAGTTAGAGGAAGAGAATATCGAAACTACCGAAGAGAATATCTTTATTGCAGCTGCGTGTGGTGATAAAGGAATTGCATTTTTGAAGGGTGAAAGCCCATTGATGGTGAGAAAAATAAGTGAAATGGAGGAAGAGAAAGTGAGCAAAACCAGCGGAATCTATACAGTGATTGTAGATGGAGAGAAGTTTGTTGTAGAGATTGCTGAGGGTAATGTGGATGTGAAGCCAGAAGCAGAGGCTAAGAAAGAGGTAGAGATTGTAGAGGAGCAAGAGAGCAGAGGTGAGGCAGCAGGTGGTATGACAGAGATCAAATCTGCCGTGCCTGGAACTGTATGGAAGATTTTGGTTAATCCTGGTGACAAAGTGAAAGCTGGCGATAAGATAATGATTTTGGAGTCTATGAAGATGGAAATCGATATTCCAGCACCAAAAGATGGGGTGATTGCACATATTGCAGTTAAAGTCAACGATACAGTTGAAGAAGGCCAAGTACTAGCTACAATGGAGTAAGCAATGAAGAAAAAATTTCTAACATTTTTCTTGGCTCTCTCTATCTTTATCCTGCCTCTAGGAGCCTTGGCTACAGTGGAGCATATGGCAAAAGAGAGCCAAAAAATCGAAAAGCATGAAGAGAGCAAAGGCTTTGGATCGCTTTTGCTCAATTTCTACAAGCAAACAGGGATTTACGCCTTTTTAAATCCAAAAGAGGGTGTAAAGAATGCAAGAGGAGATACGATCACAAAATTTCAGCAAAGCTGGGGAAGAATTTTGATGATTGGTATCTCCTTTTTGCTCTTTTATCTAGCGATTGCCAAGGGTTTTGAGCCTCTTTTGCTAATTCCCATTGGTTTTGGTGGACTTTTGGCAAATATACCTCTGGCAAACATTATAGGTGATGGGGGATTTATCGGCGAGCTTTTTAAAGCAGGTATCTCTAACGAGCTCTTTCCAATCCTTATCTTTATGGGTGTTGGGGCTATGACAGACTTTGGACCCCTGCTTGCCAATCCAAAAACAGCCCTCTTAGGAGCTGCTGCGCAGTTTGGGATTTTTGGGACACTCGTAGGTGCGGTAGCGCTGAGTCAATGGGGAATATTTGATTTTAGTATGCAAGATGCTGCAGCCATCTCCATCATTGGTGGAGCAGATGGTCCTACTACAATCTTCATTGCTAGTAAGCTTGCTCCCGATCTCTTGGGTGCTATGGCGGTTGCTGCATACAGCTACATGGCGCTTGTGCCAGTGATTCAGCCACCAATCATGCGAGCGCTTACCTCTGAGGAGGAGCGAAAAATCAAAATGAGCACCAAAAGAAAAGTGAGTAAACTAGAAAAGATGATGTTCCCAATCACCGTTTTGGTACTCACTATCCTTATCTTGCCAGAATCTTCACCGCTTATTGGTGCACTTACTTTTGGTAACTTTGTAAGAGAATCAGGCGTGGTGGAGAGACTCTCTAAGACGCTCCAAAATGAGCTTATCAATATTGTCACTATCTTCTTGGGACTTAGTGTTGGTAGTAAGCTAGCAGCTGAATACTTCTTGGTGCCTGAGACTCTTGGGATTTTGATTTTAGGACTTGTAGCATTTTCCATAGGAACCGCAGCAGGGGTCATTATGGGCAAAATTATGAATAAAATCTCAAGCGAGCCTATTAACCCACTCATTGGTGCAGCAGGCGTGAGTGCAGTGCCAATGGCAGCAAGAGTTGCTAACAGGGTAGGTATGGAGAGTGATCCTACCAATGTGCTTTTGATGCATGCTATGGGGCCAAATGTAGCGGGCGTTATTGGATCAGCCGTAGCAGCTGGGGTGCTACTCTCAATCTTCTAAGCGTTTTTTATGTTTTGCTTTTGCGAAGCTCTTTTTTCTCTTGAGCTTTCGCAAAAGATTTGCTTCTTTTAACACATCTTCTCGTATTTCTTCGTTACTCTTTTCACTCAATGGTGCATTGGCGCTTCTTTCTACAAATTTTTCCAGCTCTTTGAGGTATTCGCTATTGAGATAGGTTTTTTGGATTGAAGTAAGAGGCTCGAAAATTTTATCGATAAAGCTTTTTATCTCCTCTTTGCTTCTTTCTACTTTGAAAAAATCTACAATTCTATTTGTAAAGCGCTCAAGCTCACGAATATAGCGTAAACGAATGAATTTCTCTTTTTTCATTAAATCAATCTCTTCAGCGTTCGGAGACCTCGCCTTTTAAGGCGGGGAGGAGAAGGCCTACTTCCTCCTTTCGTTAGATTTTAATATAATATGCGTATGGAAGCAATACGCACACAAAGAAACCGCCTCAAACTCAAGCCATCCAAGATGCAAGCCATTGAAGCTATGAGCCTTGTCTGTGCAAGACTCTACAACGAGGCGTTGTATAGCGTGCGTCAATACTACTTCCAAAACGGCGAGTATTTGAACTATACTTCCAACTACCATAGAGTCAAAACCTCTCCCAACTACCAAATGCTTCTGAGCGACATTGCCCAAAGCGTCGTCAGGCTTGTCGATAGAGACATGCGAAGCTTCTTTGGACTTTTGAAGCTCAAAAACCAAGGCAAATATAGCGGCAAGATACGCTTGCCAAACTACAAAAAGGACAAAAAAAGCGGTGAGACGCTTTATATGACAGTCCCGATTCAAGGCAGAAGCGCAAGAGTCAAAAAGGGCTACATGGTAGTTTCCATTAAGCCTGCTCTTGCCAAAGAGTTTGGGCTTAAAGTCAAAGAGCTTCGCTTCAAGCTTCCAAAGCATATGAGAAACGTTAAGAAGCTTCAAGAGCTTCGTTTCGTTCCAAGCTTTGGAGGCAAGGTGTGGCACATAGAGTTTGTCTATAAGATTGCAGTACCAAAGCCAAAGGAGAATGGCAACTACCTGGCCATCGACTTTGGCATCGACAACTTTGCGACTTGCTATCCAAGTGGCGGTGGCGCTTTTATTATAGACGGGCGCTATATCAAATCCGTTAACCGCTACTTCAACAAGCGCAAAGCCTACTTGCAATCTATCTACGATAGGCAAGGATACAAATATCCTCGCAACCTCATAGCCTTGAGCCAAAGAAGGGACAACCGCATCAACAACTTCTTCAATCTTACTGTAAAGCACATCGTAAAGTATGCCCTTAAGCATAATATCGCCACTATCGTTCTTGGCGATTTTAGCGGAAGCAAGCAAAGTATCAACATCGGCAAGGCTAACAACCAAAACTTTGTCTCCATTCCCTACTACAAATTCAAACAAAAACTTACTTCCAAATGCGAAGAATACGGCATAACTGTCATCCATCAAGAGGAGAGCTACACATCCAAAGCCTCTTTTTTGGACAAAGACGATATGCCCCTTACCTACGATAGCGCGATTAACTATCGTGGAAGCGGTAGCCGTATCAAAAGAGGCTTGTATAAATCCGCTCAAGGTTATCTCCTTAACGCCGATGTGAACGGTGCGGCGAATATTTTAGTCAAGTACTTCAAAAGCAACGGGCTGCATAAGGAGCTTGAGGCTCTCTATGCTACCCGGTACGGGTGCGTCAACCATCCAAAGAGGTTAAGGTTAAGCGATTTGGTTGCTTAGCACACCTCCAAGCCTCCCCGTTTACGGGGAGGTGGTTGACCTTATAGCCTTTAGATATAATTACTTTAATTATAATGAAAAGGATTAATATGGAGCAAGAGGTAGTAATCGATCCCAAATATATTGAATTGATGATGAATCCTACCAACTATGGAGAGATGAAAGAGTTTGATGCCAAGGGCTATGGCAAAAATCAAGAGAGTGGCGAGATGGTGGTAATCTATCTGAAAGTAGATCCCAAAAGCGGCATTATCAAAGATATTAAATGGCAGACAAATGGGTGCGGCACAACACTGGTAAGTGGAGCACTCTTTAGTGAGGAGTATAAGGGTAAAACAATCAAGAGCGGAGTGGAATTTACTGAAGCGGTGTTTGAAAAAATAAAAGACAATCCCCCGCCAGATGCAGCCTGTGGAGAGGTGGTAGCAAGGGCTTTTATGGCTGCAGTCAAAGATTATGAGGAGAGACAAAAAGGAATTGAGAGAGAGCATATAGAGTATGTGAGCTTAAGCTGTCCAGTAGAGGAGCCAAAATGAGAGAGCTATTTAGAAAAAAGCATGAGCTCTGGCTGAAGTTTTTGTTTGGAAGTTTTTCCTTGCCAAGGGGTGAGATGTCCGATAGATTAATGGATTTTGCTGGGATTGAGTTTCGCCATCTCAAATGGCTAGCTCAAGAGATTATTGAGCATGGGCTCGATTTTGATTGGGATAGAGAGAGCTTCTCTATTGTGCATATCTCCTCCAAAGGGCTTTGTGAGAGTCTGCAAAAGAGTGTAAAAGAGGTGCAAAGAGGATATAGAGTGGGAGAATTATTTGAGAGAATAAAGAGTGATGAGGAGTATATGCTTTTTGCATTGGAGCAAATGCAAGAAAAAGATATTGCTATTACAGCTTTTAATAAAGAGCTCTTTTATGAAGGCTTGGATGAAGGTAGCAAGAGTGCTCTTATTCAGTTTCTTTTTGAAGAGCTCTACAAAGAGTATGAGCTTATTGTAACTTATTTTTATTCGGCGATGCATACTGATAGTGTACATCTTTATAAAGTCTTTGAAGATTTAATCAATGAGTCGCTCTATCATCTTAAATCTTTTGCTCTTTTGATGGCAAAGCTTGGCATTTTATCTCTTCCTAGAGTTGTGATGAAAGAGGTGTATAAGTTTGAAGACTTAAAAGAGTTTTTACAAAAAGGGATTGAAGAGGAGATTGCTGCTAAAGAGCAGTGTTTGGCTTTGAGTCAGGCTGTAAAAGATCAGGAGTTGAGCTACTTTTTTGATTTTATTAATAGGCAGGAGGATTACCATATAGTTTTAATGAAAAAAGCGATAAGTATGCTTTAATAAAAGGTTAACATATTATATTGACATACTCCTCACGCATAAATGCGGGGGATTCTGGCTTTAAGCAGGGACGCCCGACCATTGCTCTAAACAATGGTCGGGTCTTACTTCCCCTATGCCAAGAGTCGATGCCCCGACTCTACAGATATTGATAGCGGCGTTTAT
>WGAX01000138.1 GCA_015494595.1 Nitratiruptor sp. | reverse complement strand
TTTCCAACACCTTTTGGTATGCCAGAGAAGAGCCCAGAAGAGGAAGCTATTGCTGAAGCAGATGCCAAAAGTGGTGCTTCACTTAAACTTACAGTTCTCAATCCAAAGGGAAGAATCTGGACTTTGGTAGCTGGTGGCGGGGCTTCAGTTGTGTATGCTGATACTATTGCAGACTTGGCAGGTGGTGTAGAAGATTTAGCAAACTATGGGGAGTATTCAGGCGGACCTACAACTGATGAGACAAGATTTTATACTGAGACTGTGCTTGATTTAATGACAAGGGAAAAAGATCCAAAAGGTAGAGATAAAATCCTAATCATTGGTGGAGCAATCGCAAACTTTACAGATGTTGCAAAGACTTTTACCGGTATCATTCAAGCATTTGAAAAGTATGCAGATAAGATGAAAGATGTTGGCACACGCATCTATGTGCGCCGTGGCGGTCCAAACTATGAAAAAGGGCTTAAGGATATTAAAGAGGCAGCCCAAAGACTTGGACTTCCTATCAAAGTTTTTGGACCAGAGACACACATCACAGATATTGTTCGTATGGCACTAGAAGAAGATAAAGCAAAAGCGTAAGGAGAGAGTATATGGGACTATTTACTAGAGATACACAGGCAATTTTTTGGAATAACAACAGAAACGCTATTCAAAGAATGCTCGATTATGACTATGTTATTAAACGAGAAAAGCCATCAGTTGCAGCAATCGTAGCGCCTACTAGCTCAAATAAGTTTGATAAATTTTTCTTTGGTCCTGAAGAGGTGATGATTCCAATCTATAGAAGCACAGAGGAGGCAGCAGCTGCGCATCCAAATGCTGATGTGCTGCTAAATTTTGCTTCATTTAGAACTGCTTACGATGTGACAATGGATGCTCTTAGATTTCCCCAATTTAAAACTATAATGATTACAGCTGAGGGGATTCCTGAGAGACTTGCAAGAATTATGAATAAGACTGCACGCGATAAAGGTGTGCTCATTATTGGTCCTGCAACTGTTGGGGCTATTACACCAGGAGCCTTTAAAGTAGCAAATATCGGTGGAACAATTGAAAACATTGTCAAAAGCAAGCTCCATAGAGCTGGAAGCTGTGGATTAGTGACTAGAAGTGGTGGACTTTTTAACGAGCTCTCCAATATCATTGCACTTAATGCCGATGGTATTGCTGATGGTGTAGCTATTGGTGGAGATAGGTTTGTAGGATCGGTATTTATCGACCATCTTCTTAGAATGGAAAAAGATCCAAAAGTTAAATATATGCTTTTGCTAGGTGAAGTGGGTGGTAGAGAAGAGTATAAAGTTATTGAGGCAGTAAAAAGCGGTAAAATTACAAAGCCAATCATTGGATGGTGTATCGGAACAATTGCGCAGCACTTTAGCAGCGGTGTGCAGTTTGGACACGCAGGGGCGAGTGCAAATGCAGATGAAGAGACAGCAGTTGCCAAAAACCAGGCTATGAGAGAGGCTGGTATTCATGTGCCAGATAGCTTTAATGATTTGCCACATGTTATTAAAGGTGTATATGAAGAGTTAAAAGGCAAAGGTATAATTAAAGATATTGAAGAGCCAGAAGTTCCACCAATTCCTGAAGATTACGCAAAAGCTTTAAGAGCTGGCAAAATCAGAAAGCCCAAAAACTTTGTCTGTACTATCAGTGACGATAGAGGAGAAGAGGCTACATATGCTGGCTATCCGATCAGTTCTGTAGCTACTCCCGATACTGGTAAAACTATCGGTGATGTGGTAAGTTTATTGTGGTTTAAAAAGGTCTATCCTCGCTGGGCGGTTGATTTTATTGAGACTGTAATTAAGACAGTTGCAGATCACGGACCTGCAGTAAGTGGGGCACATAATGCTAAAGTTACAGCAAGAGCTGGAAAGTCTGTAGTAGAGAGTTTGGTGACAGGTCTTTTAACAATTGGTCCTCGATTTGGCGGTGCGATTGATGGAGCTGCTAAATATTTTAAATATGCATACGATAATAATTTAAGCCCAGCAGAGTTTATCAACTATATGAAAAAGCAAGGTATTCCAATTCCTGGAATTGGGCATAGGATTAAGTCTGTAAGAAACCCAGATAAGAGGGTAGAGGGGCTTAAAAAGTTTGCAGCTGAGCATTTTCCAAGCACACCTCTACTTGAGTATGCTTTGGAGGTTGAAAAACTCACGACGAGCAAAAAAGATAACCTCATTCTCAATGTGGATGGAACAATTGGTATTTTGATGGTAGATATGTGGCGAGCGTTGGGATACTCTGAAGAGGAGATCGATGAGTTTATCGAGAGTGGTACACTCAATTCATTCTTTATTCTTGGTAGAACCATTGGCTTTATTGGTCATATCTTAGATGAGAAACGACTTGGTATGCCAATGTATCGCCATCCATTTGATGATATTTTGTATGATGTAAAAAAAGCAGAAGAGATTAAGTAAGCTTATGGCATAATCGGCTTTTTATGCCGATTGCCATAAGGATATGGAATGAAAAGAGCTTTTACAATCTTTGAGCTTATCATTGTGATTGTTGTGATTGGTATTCTTGCAGCAGTCCTTATGCCTCGCTTTACAAAAAATGATGTTAATCACGCTGCTAATCAAATTCTTTCCCATATTCGCTATACACAGCATCTAGCAATGATTGATGATAAATATGATCCTACAAAAGGAGATTGGTATAAAGGGTTGTGGCAAATTCGCTTTTTTAAAAAAAGTAATGCTAGTAGAGATGGAAGTAGTGCGAAATGGGCCTATGCAGTCTTTTCTGATAAAGATATAGGAAGCGGATATGATGGTAATCCAAATGCCACGACAGGTGAAGTGGCTATTGATCCTTTAACGGGTAAATTAATAAGTGGAGGATTTACTATTCATTATAATGATTCGAGAACATTTAAGCCTGCTGCAATTGAAGAGGAGTATAATATTGTAGATGTGCGATTTGATAGAAATTGTAGTTACTATGGGAGTAAAAGGATCGTTTTTGATAGTGTCGGACGACCTCTAAGAGGAAATCCTAAAAATTATACGAAAAATTATGAAGCAAATAAGATAATTCAAAATCTTTGTACTATAACCTTTTGCTTTTATAACAATAGCTGCGTAAAAAATTTTAAAATAGCGATTGAGCCGGAGACAGGATTTAGCTATATTTATTCCATCACCCCTTGACAATAAAAATCAATTATGCCATAATTCTCATCCGCAAAAGATGAGCGGGAGTTCTTTAAGAAGAAGTGTTGGGAGAGTGTAACCTAAAGTAACAGAGAAACTCTTGACAAAGAAGAAAAAAGAGAGTAGAATTCCAATCGTCATTTGCAGCGAGTTAAATTTCTCTTGACAAAGCCGAAGGGATTTGGCACAATTTCAATCCTCGAAAAGGGAGGGGGTTCAAATAACTCATCTTGAGTGAAGATGGGTTAGAGAGCTTTAAGGGATCTTTGACAACTAGACAGAGAGTCGAGCTCCTTTGAGTTTTGATACAGGAGATTGAAGCTTCATAATATTTATGGAGAGTTTGATCC
>WGAX01000137.1 GCA_015494595.1 Nitratiruptor sp. | reverse complement strand
GGCTTTAGCGAGTCCAACTGGCTAACGGAGATGATTTTTGGCTGGGTTATACCAATCTTTATCTTCTTTGCAATATGGATGTTTTTGGCCTCTCGAATGCAAAAGAGTGTGGGAAGCGGCATTTTGGGAATGGGAAGTGCCAAGAAACTGATCAATTCTGAAAGGCCAAAGGTAAAGTTTAGCGATGTAGCAGGCGTAGAGGAGGCAAAAGAGGAGGTTAAAGAGATTGTAGATTTTCTCAAGCACCCACAGCGCTATATCAGGCTTGGTGCAAAGATCCCCAAAGGGGTGCTTTTAGTGGGGCCTCCAGGCACAGGTAAAACCCTTTTGGCAAAAGCGGTAGCAGGCGAGGCTGATGTGCCATTTTTTGCGGTAAGTGGCAGTAGCTTTATTGAGATGTTTGTAGGTGTTGGAGCTGCTAGGGTGAGAGATCTCTTTGAGCAGGCTAAAAAAGAGGCACCAAGTATTATCTTTATCGATGAGATTGATGCTATTGGTAAAAGCAGAGCTGCAAGTGGACCAATTGGGGGCAATGATGAGCGAGAGCAGACCCTTAATCAGCTACTAGCGGAGATGGATGGCTTTGATAGCTCTCAATCTCCTGTAATTGTATTAGCAGCTACCAACAGACCTGAGATTTTGGATCCTGCACTCCTTAGACCTGGACGCTTTGATAGGACAGTGGTAGTGGATAAGCCAGATTTTGAGGGAAGGCTTGCAATTTTAAAGGTGCATGTAAAGCATATTAAGCTAGCAGAAGATGTGGATTTAGAGGAGATTGCAAGGCTTACTGCAGGCTTAGCTGGGGCAGATCTAGCCAATATTGTTAATGAGGCAGCGCTGCTAGCTGGTAGGAAAAATAAAGAAAAGGTTGAGCAAGAGGATCTTTTAGAAGCGGTTGAGAGGGCAATTGCAGGGCTAGAGAAGAAGAGCAGGCGTATTAGTCCAAAAGAGAAGCGCATCGTAGCCTATCATGAGAGTGGACACGCCCTTATTGCAGAGACTACCAAGGGAGCCAAAAAGGTTACAAAAGTCTCTATTATCCCAAGAGGCTTGGCAGCTCTTGGCTATACACTCAATACACCAGAAGAGAATAAATACCTTATGACTAAAAGTGAGCTTGTAGCTGAAATCGATACTCTTCTTGGAGGGCGTGCAGCAGAGGAGATCTTTATCAAAGAGATTACTACCGGAGCTGCAAATGACCTTGAGCGGGCAACTGATATTGTCAAAGCTATGATTAGTATGTATGGGATGAGTGAAGTTGCAGGGCTTATGGTGCTTGAGAAGCAGAGAAATATGTTTTTAGGAGGGGGGCTGCAGCCTGTTAAAGAGTATAGTGAGAAGCTTGCAGAAGAGATCGATGAGTTTATCAAGCGCTTTTTAGAGCAGCGTTATGAGATGGTTAAGCAAAGACTCAAAGAGTATGCCCCAGCAATTGAGAAGATGGTTAAAGTGCTTTTTGAAAAAGAGGTGATTGAGGGTAAAGAGGTAAGAGAGATTATCAAAGAGTTTGAAGAGGAGGCTGGTAAAGAGAGCCTGCTTGTAGATGAGAATGGTGACGATATAGAAAAGGCCAAAAAAGAGGCGCAAAAGCGCCATAATGAAGAGCATCGTGAGGATTGATAGTGCAAAAATCTTTTGATATACGCTATCTGTTTCCAAACTTCTTTACAGCCCTTAGTGCCTTTTTGGGGGTAATTAGTGTAATTGCCTCTATTAGGGGCGATTTTGAGAAGGCTGCTTGGCTCATCTTTATCTCTTTGATTTTGGATGGCTTAGATGGCAGAGTAGCAAGACTTACCAATGCTACCAGTAAATTTGGTGTGGAGTTTGATTCTTTAGCCGATTTGGTAGCTTTTGGTGTAGCGCCTGCAATTTTGCTCTATCAGAGCATTGGCTATCACTATGGCAAATTTGGCTCTTTAGTGGCTGCGCTTTTTGTGGTGTTTGGGGCAATTAGATTGGCGCGCTTTAATGTAATGGCTCCAAGCAGCGAGCCAAGCGTCTTTATAGGGGTGCCTATTCCTACAGCTGCAGTTTTTGTGGCTGGATGGGTGATGCTCTATCTTAAATATCGATTCAGCTTTTTGGCTCCTTTTGTACTTGGAGGCTCTTTAGTTGTAGCTTTTTTGATGGTAAGTAACATCCGCTATCCAAGTTTTAAAAAGATAGATTTTAAAAAGCATCAAGTTTTGAAGATCTTAGTTCTTATGATTATATTTTTGGCAATTTTATACCTTTTTCCTGCCGAGTTTGTGACTATTGCTATTACTATTTTTATTATTTCGGGTGTAGTTAGGGCATTGTACTTTTTAATAAAACGAAAAATACGCTATAATAATGGAAAAAAATTATCTAAGGATAATAATGAGTGAAATTGGCGTGATAAAATCGAAAAAGTTTTTACCCAAAATTGAGATCAAAAATCTTCTGCTGCACCGCTAACTCCTCCTCTTATACTACTTCAAATTTTTCATTAAAGGATAGAAAATGGGTGATAGAGTAAAAATATTTGATACAACTTTACGAGATGGAGAGCAAAGTCCTGGCGCCTCTATGAATACAGAAGAGAAGATCCAGATTGCCAAGCAGCTTGAAAAGTTGGGTGTAGATATTATTGAGGCTGGTTTTGCAGCAGCAAGTCCCGGAGATTTTGAGGCGATTAGAAAGATTAGCGAAGTGGTGCAAAAGAGTAGTGTCTGCTCTTTGGCAAGAGCTTTGGAGAAGGATATTGAAGCAGCAGCTAGAGCCATTGAGCCAGCAAAGCATAAGCGCATTCATACATTTATTGCCACAAGTCCTATTCATATGGAGTATAAGCTTCGGATGAAACCAGAGGAGGTGATTAAAAGGGCAGTGGAAGCTGTAAGGTTTGCTAGAAGTTTTGTTGATGATGTGGAGTTTAGCTGCGAAGATGCTGGGCGCAGTGAGATGAGCTTTTTAAAAGAGATTATTGATGCAGTTATTGAAGCTGGAGCCCAAACGATCAATATCCCAGATACTGTGGGATACCGTTTTCCTCACGAGATGGGAGAGATGATTAAGGAGTTGTATGAGTTTATAGCAAATCGTGCGGTTATCTCGGTGCACTGCCACAACGATTTGGGGCTTGCTGTAGCAAATTCGCTCTATAGCGTCTTAAATGGGGCAAGACAGGTGGAGTGCACCATCAATGGTTTGGGTGAGAGGGCTGGTAATGCTGCATTAGAAGAGATTGTGATGGCAATAAAGACTAGAAAAGATATATTTAATGGGATTGATACCAATATCAATACAAAAGAGATCTACCCAACTAGCCGCTTGGTAGCTGCAATTACCGGTATTGAGCCGCAGCCCAACAAAGCAATAGTTGGCAAAAATGCCTTTGCGCATGAGAGTGGGATTCATCAAGATGGAGTGCTTAAGCATCAAGAGACATACGAGATTATGAGAGCAGAAGATATTGGGCTTGATCGCAATGCTATTGTGCTTGGCAAGCACTCAGGCAGACACGCCTTTAAGAAAAAGATTGAAGATCTTGGCTTTAGCTTGAGTGATGAGGAGATTAATAAAGCCTTTGAGCGCTTTAAAATATTGGCAGATAAGAAAAAAGAGATCACAGATGATGATATTAGGATGCTTATTACCAATGAGATTGCAAGCGCTCCAGAGGTGTATAGGCTTAAAAAGCTCCAAATCAATGATTGCAGCGAAGGTGTACCAAGCGCAGCAGTGACAATTGAATTTGAGGGCAAAGAGATCACTGATGCTGGTATTGGCGATGGGACAATTGATGCTATTTTTAAGACAATCGATCGCATAAGCGGTTATAAAGGCAGACTTAATGACTATCAAGTTCAAGCAGTCAGCAAAGGTAAAGATGCTTTGGCTAAAGTGGTGGTCAAAGTTGTCTTTGATGAGAATAAACCAGCTGTCATTGGGCACGGACTAAGTATCGATACAATGATTGCAAGTGCCAAAGCCTATGTGAGTGCGCTTAATAGTTATATCTCAATGAAAGATATGTTACGCAAAAAAGGGGAAGAGGAGTTATAAATTAGCTGTGTTTGGTATGACTTTTCATTTCATCCAAAATTAAGAATAGTCTCTTATAATAAAACTATGAAACCCTTTAAGGAGAGCAAATGAAAAACCGAGCCAAAAGCGTGATACTATCGGCACTGCTCCTGGCAGCTCCTTCTCTATTTGGGATGGAAGAGATTTTAGAGCCATCTGGAATAGATCAAATTGAGCAGATCATCAATGAGGATGAAGCTATTAATAAAGTGGTGAGTGCAGAAGATATTGCAAAAGCACAAGAAGCTGCTTCACAGATGAACAGCTATATCAAAGAGGCGGTCTATAAGCTCGGTTTAGCCAACGATGACGAATTGACAAGAGCTGATGTGATAGAGATCAATCGCTATTTAGTCCAAAATTACGCAGATGTATGGGAGGGGTTGCTAGCTGAGTATAAGCTGGTGCAACCAAAACTGCAAGGAAGAGACAGACGGCTGCCGCGAGTGATCGCTCTGAATAAAAAGGCAATCGATT
>WGAX01000136.1 GCA_015494595.1 Nitratiruptor sp. | reverse complement strand
TGGCAAAAATCAAGAAGGCTTAATTGCTGCTAAAAGCTCTTTTATAATCTCTTCAGTCTTTTTATTCTCCACATTGATTGTAATATCTGCAACGCTTTCATACTCTTTGACTCTTTGCTTATAGAGCGCTTTTGCCTCTTTGTAGGATTTAAAGAGGGGGCGTTTTTTTATCTTTTTTTTCGCATTCTTGCTTTTGGTGATACGATCATAAATCCAGTCAAAATCTGCTTGCAAGTAGACAATTGTGCCTATCTCTTTTAGATTTTTTACCTTATAAAAACCTCCACCTGTAGAGATGATGGAGTTTTTTACATTTTGTGCCAGCCAGTTGGCAGTTTTTTGCTCCAATTTCCTAAAGTAACTCTCCCCCTTTTTCTTGAAAATCTTCTTGATTTTCATATTGGTAAGGCTCTCAATCAGATCATCTGTGTCTATTGCATAGAGATCAGTTTTACCAGCCAATGCTCTAGCAAGCGTGCCTTTGCCAACGCCCATAAAACCAATCAGAACTATATTATCCATCCTGCTCCTTTTATGATAGTAATTGTAACATTTTTGCTCTTAACTCAATATATATCAAAATATCTTTATATATTGAATTAAATGGGGTATACTTCCTGCAAGGAGTGGCAATGGAAGAGTTTTTACGGGTAATGGGAAGTTTGTATGATGAGACGAGAGTGCGGCTTTTAGCCTTTTTGTTGCGTTATGGGCCGCTGTGCGTGTGTGATTTGGTGGAGAGCTTTGGTATGGGGCAGTCACGCTTATCAAGGCATCTGAAAATCCTTAAAGAGGCGGGCTTTTTGGATGTGGAGCGGCGAGGTAAATGGCACTATTATGCTATCAAAGAGTATCCAGCAAACTTACAAAGAGATCTCTTGCAAAGAGTAAGGGAGCTTGAGCTTGAGCTTCCAAAACTACAAAAAGCTTCACAGGAGTGTAGAATATGAAAAAGATTTTAGTTCTATGTACCGGTAATAGTTGTCGATCCATTATGGCAGAAGGGCTGCTTAACAGATACTTTGGCGATTGTCTTCAAGCCTATAGCGCTGGAAGCAAACCTACAGGCAGAGTCAATCCCAATGCCAAGAGGGTTTTAGAAGAGGAGGGAGCCTGGAGAGATGAGTATCACTCCAAAACGATCGATGAGGTGCAAAAAGAGGCTCCCTTTGATCTTGTTATTACAGTTTGTGATAGTGCCAAAGAGAGTTGTCCAGTATTGCCTGGAGCCAAAATGGTGCATGTGGGATTTGAAGATCCTGATGGCAAAGGGTATGAGGCTTTTGAAAAGCTAGCTAAGCAGATGAAAGAGAGGCTTTTTACTGTAGTAGAGCAGGAGCTTTGTGAATGATTGCAGGAATAATTTTTTTGGTTACACTGATTTTAATCATATGGCAGCCACGAGGCCTAAAAATTGGGACGACTGCTGTTTTGGGGGCAATTGCAAGTTTGGCTTTTGGGGTAGTGAGTTGGAGTGATGTGGTGGAAGTAACCAGCATTGTCTGGGATGCAACGCTGGCATTTATTGGTATTATCATTTTATCGATGGTTTTGGATGAGATCGGCTTTTTTGAGTGGGCTGCTTTGAAGATGGCAAAGCTCAGCGGTGGCAGTGGTAAGAAGATGTTTGTCTATTCTCTCTTGTTGGGTGCGGTTGTGGCTGCTTTTTTTGCCAACGATGGAGCGGCTTTGATTCTTACGCCAATAATTCTTTCAAAAATGCGTATTTTAAAGCTGGATAGTAAGGCCATTTTTGCCTTTGTAATGGCTGGCGGCTTTATTGGTGATAGCGCTTCCAATCCTTTGGTAATTTCCAATCTTACCAATATCGTAACGGCAGACTATTTTCATTTGGGATTTTGGGAGTATGCACGCCAAATGTTTTTGCCAAATCTCTTGAGTATTGTGGCCTCAATTGCGGTTTTGTATCTCTACTTTCATCGCAGTATCCCAAAAAGCGTAGATGTATCTCTTTTAAAAGATCCTAAAGATGTCATCAAAAATAGCAAGCTTTTTGCTTTGAGTTGGATCTTTTTAGGAGTGCTTTTGGTAGGTTACTTTGTAGGTGATATGTATCATATCCCAGTCTCTATTTTTGCATTGGGCGGGGCGTTGCTCTTTTTGTCAATTGCCTCACATTACAAGGCGGTGAAGCCATGGATGACGATTAAAATAGCTCCTTGGCAGGTGGTGTGGTTTAGTATAGGGCTCTATATTGTGGTATTTGGGCTTAAAAATGCAGGACTTACCCACTATCTGGCGCAAATTTTGGCAAGTTGGCAAGATTCGCATATCCAAAGCGTCTATGGCACAGGATTTTTGGCTGCACTGCTTAGCTCTATTATGAACAATATGCCAACAGTTATGGTGATGGATCTAGCAATTGATCATATTGGAGCAACTCATCTAGCCTATGCCAATATTTTGGGATGCAATTTGGGGCCCAAAATGACGCCTATAGGATCGCTTGCTACGCTTTTGTGGCTACATGTATTGGCAAATAAGGGTGTTAAGATTGGATGGAAAGAGTATATGAAAGTTGGCTTAATTGTTACGCCACCTGTATTGGCAATTTCGCTTTTAGGTTTGGTGTAATATAATATAGCAAAAAGAGAGTAGCCAATGAAGCCAAACTTTACCCATCTGCATCTGCATACCGAGTATTCGCTGCTTGATGGTGCAAATAAGATTAAAGCGCTTGCTAAAAGAGCCAAAGAGCTTGGTATGAGTGCCGTGGCGATGACAGATCACGGCAATATGTTTGGAGCGATCGACTTTTACAAGACGATGAGAGCAGAGGGCATCAAGCCGATAATCGGGCTTGAAGCCTATTTGCACAACTCAGATGATTTGGGTGACAAATCCACGCGCCAGCGCTTTCACCTCTGCCTCTTTGCAAAAAATGAGATTGGCTACAAAAACTTAATGTACCTTAGCTCCATGAGCTACTTGGAGGGGTTTTACTACTATCCAAGAATCAATAAAAAGCTTCTTAAAGAGTATAGCGAAGGGCTCATCTGCACCAGTGCCTGTTTGCAGGGTGAGGTCAACTGGCATCTCAATACCAACGAAAAAAATCTCAAGTTTGGCGCCAAAGGGTATGAAGAGGCCAAAAGAGTGGCACTTTGGTATAAAGAGGTTTTTGGGGA
>WGAX01000135.1 GCA_015494595.1 Nitratiruptor sp. | reverse complement strand
CTAAATATTTCGTAAAAGAGAAAGACCCTTACCATATTGAGCACAGAGGACATGTGCTCTTTATGCATAACAATAATGTCAATCTCAACTATGTAGAGTTTAAAGATCTTGGAAGAACATATAAAAAGTATCCTCTTGATGAGACAAGATTTGATTCAAACAATAAAGCTATCTATATTGGCAAAAACCAGGCAGCAAGATATGCCGTGCATTTTCATAGAGCCGGACTTGATGGCAAAGTTGGAAGAATTAACGGATGTGTGGTAGATGGCTCTCCTGGCTGGGGATATGTTAATCACAGCTCCAATGTTATTATGAAAAACAATATTGCCTATAAAGTATATGGGGCAGCTTTTATTACTGAAGCTGGTGATGAAAATGGCGTATTTGAAGGCAATATGGCAATAGCCACGAGAGGATATGGCGCAAGCGATATAAAAGGGTGGAGTAGAAGAGAGAAATATTTTGGTGACGGCGGTTTTCAAGGACACGGTTTTTGGATAATAGGCCCATATGTGAATATTGTAGACAATATCGTCAATGGCTCTAGCAACGCTGCATTTGCTCTTAAAAGATTGCCTATTGATAAGGTAACAGGAGTTATAAGGAATAAAGATCTCAAAGAGAAAAAATATAGATATGTTGGATTAAAAAGTTTTACGGGCAATATAGCCTACGGCAATAGTGGTGGGGTTTTTGGTATCTCACTTGGAACAAGAGATCTATCTACTGAAAAATTGGTAGGACTCCTTGCCTGGAATAATGATGGTATTCCTAAACGGGGCAGAATGAAGGAGCTGCTCTCTTGGTGGTATCCAGATAGAATTAAACTCTACAATCTAACTCTGATAGGAGATATTTATAATCCTCAAAATGTGATAGGAGTTGGGGCACACCAAAAACTCAGAAAAATGGTGTTAAAAGATATAAAAATTGAAGGTTTTCAAATCGGTCTAATGGTACCTATCTACTATGGTCCAAACAAAATAAAAAATGCCTACTTAAACAATGTTATTAATATGGTTTACCAAGCAGGTGTAACAAACCACGGAACACATACAAAAATATATGGTGATATAGTATATGGAAAACTGCCTATTGATATAAATCAAACAAAGATGAAATTTGAGCTAAAGGTACGAGATGTAAGCTGGAAAAACTACTGGAACAGACAGTTTCTACAAAACTATATCTACTATATGCCAAATGGTGAGACTCCAATGAGACTCTATCTCACAAAAGAGCAATCACCCGATTATGTTATTAAAATTGGCTCACCAAAAACAAAAGGCAAAACAAACGCCGAGCTTGTTGCCCAGGGGCATAAACCAGTTGGAGGCAAACTGCTTCCCAAAAATGCAATATCAATGCCAGGGATGATCAATGTCTCAGGAGTACCACTAAAATAGTCAAGAGCTTCTCTTGGCTTTTTGGATAAGTGATGAGATATATAGTAGTTTTTGTTGTGGCTACTGCACTCTTTGCCAGCCATATTAAAAGAGGCGAAAAGATTTATAATCTCTTTTGCCAAAAAAAGCAGCTCCAAGCAATAAAGCCTTTAACAACTGCTGCTATTTTGCGCTACTGCCACAATATAGACAAAGATGATGCCAAAGATGTCTTGGCATATTTGCATACAAAAAAGGCAAATATTACTCTACCCACCATCACACCTCCCAAAAATGCCAGATGCCCAGTATGCGGTATGGCAATCTCTCTTTATCCAAACTGGAGCGCTATGATGATAATTGGGGGCAAAAAAATCTACTTTGACGGGGTAAAAGATATGATGAAATACTATCTTGATTTAGCCTCCTACCACTATGATAGAAAAAGAGTCTCCCAAATGGTAGTCAAAGAGTTTTACCATCTACAACCAATAGATGCAAAAAAAGCCTTTTATGTTATTGGCTCAGATGTAAGAGGACCGATGGGAGATGAGTTTATACCATTTAAATCTCTCAAAGAGGCTCAAACTTTTATGCAAGACCACCATGGCAAAAAAATTTTGAGATTTAATGAAATTACGCTTACAAAATGAAAAAGTGGCTTTTTTTGATGATAATAGCATTTATAGGCATTTTTGCTCTTTTGTATCCCAAAAAGCCCTCTTACAAAAATATAGTCAAACTTACAAAATTTAGCGAGCCAGCCTATAGCGTTTTTTGGTATGAGCCTCGCATCAGACTCTATCAAAAAGCTCTCTATCTACCCTACCCGGAGATGCCCCCTTGCGATAGATTGGAGTTTATCTATAAACTCAAGGGAGAAGATGGCTCCAAATAAACTCTATTTTGCTCTTTTAAATCTCATAAGAGAGCCAAAGGGGCATATTGGCATTACGATACTCTCTACTATTTTAATCTTTTTTATCTCCTCAATTATGCTCTTTTCTGGCGCTTTGCAAAAAACAGTACTTACAGCCCTTAATGCCCAGCCAGACTTTGTGGTGCAAAAGGTAAGGGGCGAATTTATCGTGCCAATAAAGAAAAACATAGCAGATGAGATTATAGAGATTGCAGGCACTACCAATGTGAGTTTGAGAGTATGGGGCAGATATAAGTTTTCTGATACGCAAAAAAGCATCTTAATCATTGGGATCGACTTTTTAGACGAGCAAAGCCACAATGCCCTTGAGAAACTTGTAAAATCCACCGATTTAAACAGCTTTTTGGCAAATAGAAATCAAATAATCATAGGTGAGGGGGTTGCTAAGTGGATGCAAAGCAGCAAAAGAGGCGATACTTTGAGGCTCTACACTCCCAAAGGAAGAGCCGTTAATCTAAAAGTTTTTCAAATTATTCCAAAAGAGCTTAATCTCTTTGCAAACGATCTGGTCATTATGGATATAAAAACGGCTCAAAAGATTTTTGGGCTCAAAAGACGATATGTTACAGATATTACCTTTGATGCACCAAATGAGCTTGAGTGGGATATTATTCCAATTAAAGTATCAAGCCTTGATAGCG
>WGAX01000134.1 GCA_015494595.1 Nitratiruptor sp. | reverse complement strand
TGGCAGAGGAGATAATCTCTACTGCACAAATTAGCTTTGATGGGTTAAGAAGGCTTATAAGAAAGATTTTGGATTTTGCTGGCAGTAAGCCTATAGCCTTTTTACTTGAGGGAGGGTATAATCTAGACTCTTTGGCTAGAAGTGTAGAGATCACATTAGAGGAGTTGAAAGGATAAAGAATGAAAAAAGCAGCTATACTCTTTGGTAGTGCAGTTTTTCTTTTTGCCAATATCTTTGCAGGCAGTGCCACAAAGCACTCAATGGATATTAAGGGCGAGTTTGCAAAGACACATCAATGTATTCGTTGCCATCTTACAATCTATGAGGAGTATAAGGCATCTTCTCACTACAACTCCACCCCTTTTCGCGATCCAATTCATGCTAAAATCTTTAAATTACACACGAAAGCTACTAAAGAAAAAGAGTATCAGTGTGCCAAATGCCATACTCCCATAGTTAAAAATCGAGCCATTGCAAAGATGGATCCAAAATCCTTTGGCTACCATCAGGCAATCTCTTGTGCATACTGCCACAGAATCAAAGCAATCAAACACCATCCTAAGGCAAACAGTAATGTAATCTCACCTAAAAAGGGTTACTACTATGGTACAAGAAATCCTAAAATTCGCAGCGAATATCATAAGATTGATAATACCAACATTATCCATAAAAATGGCGATACCTGTCTTGGATGCCACTCCCATAAACAAAACGACTTTGGCTTTGTCGTTTGTAAAACCGAAAGCAATAACACCCTCAAACAAAACTGCATTACCTGCCATATGCCTCAAGTTGAGGGAAGTCTCAGTGATAGAGTCGAGACACCAACCCACGCCTATCACGGCTTTGCAGGAGTAAGCAGAGGGGCAGAGAAACTGGCTAAATATTTAGATATTACTCTTGAGAGTAAAAAGCACTTAATTATCTCTTTGCACAACAGAGCGCCTCACGCTTTTTTACTTCATCCTTTGCGTATGGCAAAGATGGTGGTAAGAGTTTATCGAAACGGCAAAGAGATTAAAAAATTTGAGAAGAGTTTTGTGCGCATCATTGGCAAAGATGGCAAGCCCACACCTCCCTGGATAGCCAATGCAGTGATAAAGAATAGTATGCTAAAGCCAAATGAAAAAAGAGTAATTGATCTTAATTTTGGTCTGCAAAGAGGCGATAGGGTAAAAGTGGAATTTATTATCTATAAAGTAAATCCAAAGATAGCTAAGAAGATGGGGATAAAAAGCCAAAAGACTATTTTTAAAGTAGAAGAGTTTGATGTATAGCTGGAAGAGGATTTTTGCTTTTATCTTCCAACAAAAAAGAGCCTTTCTCTTGGCTCAAATCTTAGCCCTTTTGGCTGTTGTTGCAAGTGTGCCAACTCCATTATTGATGCCTCTGCTTGTTGATGAGGTGCTTTTGCAAAAACCCGGAGTTTTAGTGCATAGCATTGATGCTCTTTTTGGCAAAAGCTCACCACTTTTTTATACTCTGGTTATTTTGATGGTAACGCTTTTGCTGCGAGCCACTTTTGTGGGGCTTAATATACTGCAGAGCAAAATCTTTCATACCCTCTCTAAAAGCGTAACTGCCAAAATAAGAGAGGATGTGATTGAGCATTTAAAAAGTGTGAGTATGAGCGAGTATGAGACTCTTGGCAGTGCAAAGGTGGCTTCTAGACTGATAAGCGATATTAACACAATAGATACATTTTTAAGCTCAAGCATCAGTAAGCTTTTAATCTCGATTTTAACGCTCCTTGGTATTAGTATAGTACTTTTGAGTATCCACTGGCAGCTGGGGCTCTTTATCCTCTTTCTCAATCCAATTGTAGTAGTGTTTTCTACTAAATTGGCCAGGAAAGTGGCAAAACTCAAAAAAGAGGAGAATAGAGCTATTGAGATTTTTCAAAGCGCTTTAGTGGAGACTTTGGATCTTTTTGAGGCGATTAGAGCAGCAAATAAGGAGGATTATTTTTTTGGCAGGCTCAAGAGTTTAGTCAATGAGCTTAAAAATAGATCAATCCATTTTAGCTACAAAAATGATGCGGGAGTGAGGCTCAGCTTTTTACTATTTGTAAGCGGTTTTGAGCTTTTTAGAGCTGCTGGTATTATAGCAGTTGCTTATAGTGATCTTAGTATTGGGCTTATGATGGCAATCTTTGGGTATTTGTGGTTTATGATGAGTCCAATTCAAGATATTATCAATATCCAGTATGCCAAAAGAAGCGCAGATGTGGCGCTGCAAAGAGTCAATGAGCTTTTTAGACTCCACAAAGAGCCAAACTTTCCTCATAGAAAAGATCCCTTTTGCAGTGGTGCAGTGGAGATTAGGCTTGAGAATATAAGTTTTGGCTACGAAGATAGAGAGATTTTACATAACATAACTTTTACGATTCCCCCAGAGAAAATAAGTGCGCTTGTTGGAGCAAGCGGCAGCGGTAAAACAACGCTTTCAAGACTTTTAGTTGGGCTTTATGCTCCTCAAAAGGGGGATATTTTATATAATGGGGTAAGCATTAAAGAGATTGGGTTAGATAGAGTAAGGCAGAATGTAGCGTTAGTGTTGCAGATGCCGATGCTTTTTAATGATACATTGCTTTTTAACATAACCCTTGGCAAAGAGTATGAGGAGCAAAAAATTAAAGAGGCTTTGCAGATGGCACAAATTTGGGAGTTTGTAACGAGTCTGCCAGAGGGGCTTTTAACACAAGTTGGAAGAGGGGGAGTGCGATTAAGCGGAGGAGAGCGCCAGCGTATAGCAATTGCCAGGATGATTTTGCAAGAGCCAAAAGTGGTAATTTTGGATGAGTCAACTTCAGCAATAGATATGGAGACAGAGAAGATGATTTTTTGCAATTTGAGGGATTTTCTACGCCAAAGGACTACAATTTTAATAGCCCATCGCCCAAGTACTATCCAAGAGGCTGATATGCTTTTCTTTTTGAAAAATGGTCGAATCGAAAAAGAGCTCTCTTTTCAAGAATATAAAGAAAATTTTTGTATACTATAAAAAATATTAAGAAGGAGAGAGTATGGAATTGCCAAAAAATATCGTAGAGCTTAAAGCCTATGTAGCGGAGAATTTTGCAAAACTGAGTGAAGAGGCGCAGTTGGAGGTATTAAAGACTCTTCATAAATTTTTAAAGAGTGAAGAGATAGTTAAAAAAGAGTTAGAGCTTGAGCAAAAGCTTCTGGATGAAGAGAGTGCTACAAAGGTGTGTGCTATTGATGACGAAGAAGCTGCTATTCAAGAGGAGATTTTAGAAGAGATTCGCCAACACAACCATATAGATATTCATCAGTTTAAAGATGTAAGTAACGATCCTAGAGATGAAGATGCCAAATATGTGGATAAGACACTAGATAAACCTATTAATGATCCAAATGATCCTCTTGCAGACTATATTGACGAGCTTGAAAATCAGGAGAAAAACGAGCATTAGTGGCGACCCCAGGGGGACTCGAACCCCCGTCACCGCCGTGAAAGGGCGGTGTCCTAACCGCTAGACGATGGGGCCAAAAGGTTGTTGGAATGTGAATGAAATTATAGTGAAAAAATCTTAATATAAAATGAGGTAAAAAATGAGAGTAGTTATAATAGTTTTTATTTTATATTTTGCTCTTTTTGCTGAAACAGACTCCTCTTCATGGATTGCAAATGGTAAGATTAGTTCACAACTTTATCAACTGGTAAAAACGATAGAAAATGATCCTACACTGCTTTGTAAAGATAAAATAGATCTAACGATCCTTAAAAATCTGATGGAGGGGTACTCCTATGTCCAGGATGAAGCATTAAAAGAGCTTTTGATAGAAGAGGCAAATAGAGTAGCCCATCGCTATCAGCTTATCAAAGCTACAGGGTGTTATGATCCTGCTATTTTTTTGGAGAATAACTTCTTGCGCAGTAGTGTTGAGGAGATAGCAGATAGCACCAATCCTATATTGCAAAAACTCTATGCAATATTACAAAAGTATAGAGCTATTCAAAAAAAGGGTGGTTGGGAAAATATATATATTCAAGATGTTTTGTATCTGCGTAAAGGGCAAAGCTATGATGTAATACCAAAAATTAGAAGACGATTAGCTATAGAGGGGTTTGATGCAGGAGATAGCAGCAGTACGCTTTTTGATGAGAGGCTTTTTGAAGCTGTAAAGGAGTTTCAAAGACTCCATTCTTTAAAAGCTGATGGTATCATTGGTCCAATAACGCTAGCGACTATGAATAGGAGTGTGGAGGATAAGATTGAGCAGATTTTACTCAATATTGAGCGTGCAAGATGGTTTTTGCGTAATGATGATTTTTTTATTTTTGTAGATATACCTGGTTTTTTTATGCAGGTGTATGATCAAGAGAAACCCATCTTCTACTCTAAAGTAATTGTTGGAAGAAAGAGCAGGCCAACTCCTCAGATGCGTAATATTATCTCTTATGCAGTACTTAATCCCTATTGGAGAGCACCAAAAACTATTATTCAAGAAGATATTTTACCCTATTTACGTAAGGGAGATTTTCAACATTTAAAGGAGGAGCAGATTGTAGCTTCTCTTGATCCATATGGAAAGAAAATAGTCCCTTTTGAAGAGGTTGATTGGAATGATGAGCAGAGTATAGCACATATCACCTTTTTACAGCTGCCAGGACCTCATAACTTTTTGGGATTTGTAAAATTTATGTTTCCCAATAGATTTGATGTCTATTTGCACGATACCAATGCTAGAAGGCTTTTTAAGTATGATTATAGAGCTCTTAGCTCAGGGTGTGTGAGGGTGCAAAAACCCATAGAGCTTTTGCATCTTCTGCTATCTCGTAAGGGAAAGGAGATTGCTTATAGAGATATTCTTGATCTATTATGGAGAGAGCAAAATAGACGATTAAGACTCACTCCTTCTGTTCCTGTTTATCTACTTTATCTCACTGTTTTTGTAGATAAAGCTAACAAAATCCATTTTTTTTCCGATATTTATGGTATCGACAAAAAGATGCTCTCTTATAAGAGGATGCACTCTTATGAGGAGGTTGCATCAAGAAGGAGGAGTGAAGAATGAATAGAAGAGGGTTTATCAAAAAAGGTCTATTGTTTGGCACTATTGCCATTTTTCCTTCCGTATCCCCTGCTAAGCGTTTGGAAAAGAGATTGACTCTTTATAATATTCATACAGGCGAAAAATTACATGCAACCTTTTGGGCAAATGGAAAATATATATATGATGAGATAGCAAATATTGAATTTATTTTACGAGATTATAGAAATAATAAGTTGCATCCTATTGATCTTGCACTACTTGAGTATATGCATAAATTATATTCTATTGTGGATGCAAAAAAGGAGATTTTGATCATTTCAGGGTATAGATCTCCTGAAACAAATGCCCGTTTGCGCCGCTGGAATAGAGGAGTGGCAAAAAAGAGTTTTCATATGCGGGGCAGAGCTGTAGATATCCGTATACCGGGTGTACATCTCTCCTTTTTAAAATATGCTGCTCTTATGTTATATAAAGGAGGAGTAGGGTATTATCCTCGATCAAATTTTTTACATATTGATACTGGAAGACCTCGATACTGGAGATACCCAAGAGGATGAGAGATTTAGTTTTGTATATCCATATTTTAGCTGCAACGGTATGGATTGGCGGGAGTGTTTTTCTTTTTGCTTTGGGTCTTTTTCTACGGGATAAGGAGGCGCAGCAGAGAGTCTATTTTTATGTAGGACCAATTTATGGATATGTGGAGAGTGTGTGGTTGAGCATACTCATTATTACAGGTTTATGGATGTTTTACCACTTTGATTTAGAGTATGTTATATTTAATGCCAAAGCAAAAGAGCTGGCATCCATTTTACAGCATAAACTCTTCTTAGTAGCTCTTATTACTGTTGCAACGATAGTGCATATGTATATCGCTTTTAAAACCAATGGAAAAGAGCGTACAAATCTGCAAAAACTTCTCTCACGCGCAAGTAGTATGGCAATTTTTATCCTTAACCTTCTTATTCTGTGGTATGCAATCCAATTGAGAAATTTTCTATAATTTGAAGAAGAGATATATGGTGGGCCTGGCAGGACTCGAACCTGCGACCAACCGGTTATGAGCCGGTTGCTCTAACCAACTGAGCTACAGGCCCTTTTTAGAGGGCTCTTTTATGAATGTGGGTGGAATTATACAAAAATCTGAAGCGAAAAGCAAGAAGGTGCTCTAAGAGTCCAAAAAGAGCCATAAAGGTTACAAAACTGCTTCCTCCATAACTAAAAAGGGGTAATGGAACCCCTACCACAGGAGCAAGTCCAATAGTCATAGCAATATTGATACTCATATAGGTAAAGAGTAGAAAGGAGATACTAATAGCCACTACTTGAGTAAAGTAGTCTCCTTTGAGCTGATTATAGATAGAAAAGAGGTGTAAAATCAAAAAAGCATAAAGAGTTACCAATCCAATAGCGCCAAAAAAGCCAAACCGCTCTACATAGTAAGCAAAAATAAAATCGCTTGTGGCTATTGGTAAAAATCGCAGTCTAGTTTGGGTAGCCTCTTCAGTAGGTTTGCCTTTGAGTCCTCCGGAGCCAATGGCTATGATAGATTGCTGTACATGGTAGCTTGGTTTTTCACTCAAAAAATCTTGAATACGCTTTTTTTGATAATCGTGAAGAAGATATTTATAAGAAAGAGGAGCTAGAAGGGCTATAAAAATGGCTAATGTTGCCCATATTTTCCAGTTTACCCCTACAACAAACAGTACGCCATAGCCAATAATAAGTAAAATCAAAGCAGTACCAAGATCGGGCTCTTTTGCAATGAGAATAAAGGGCAGAAGAATATAAAAAGAGATTGTAAGAAAATCTTTCCAGCCGTATCCCTCTTTAGGGGGAGGATTGTTATGGATAATGTATGCTAGCATTAATATAAAAGCTGGTTTGAAAATTTCTGAGGGTTGGAGTGTAAAATGGGTAAAAGGAATTTCAAGCCAGCGTTTTGCTCCAAGTTTGCTAACCCCAAAAAAATCTACACTAATAAGAAGAGTTATATTAAACCAGTAAATAGCTGGAATAAGCCATTTATACTCTCTTAACGGCACAAGAAAAGCGATCCAAAAAACAATAATACCCACTGCGTAGTAGACTAGCTGTTTTTTTGCTAGTACTTCATTTACATCTCCTATCAGATAGTTGGAGAGCAACATAATAGGAAGTATAAGAAGGAGTAAGGTAAAATCAAAATGTGTTAATATTCTTCTATCAATCCATACCATTTTTTTGCAAGATTATAACCAAATAAGGATTAAGTTTGGATGAAACGCTGTTTGTGGCTGAAAAAGAGGATCGATTAGATAAGATTTTGGTACAGCTATTGCAAAAGAGTCGCAATCAAATAGAGAAACTTATTAAAAAAGGGTATGTACATATTGATGGAAAAACTGCTTTAAAACCTGGTATAAAGATTCAAAAAGGGCAAAAGATCTCTATTATATTCCCTCAGCCAGCAGACTCTATGGCAAAAGAGGTGGATTTTGATATTGAAGTGATATATGAAGATGAATATATTTTGGTAGTGAATAAACCTCCTGGTGTGGTGGTACATCCCGCTCCAAGTTATAAAGAGGCAACTCTTGTGGATTGGCTAAAAAGAAAAGGGGTGAGGCTTTCAACATTGAGTGGTGAAGAGCGCCACGGCATAGTGCATAGGATTGATAAAGAGACCAGCGGTCTCTTGGTAGTTGCAAAAAGTAACGAAGCTCATCAAAACTTAGCCAAGCAGTTGCAAAGTCGTCAGATGGGCAGATACTATTTGGCTATTATTACTCCTCCATTAAAAGAGCATACCGTTGTGGATAAAGCAATAGGCAGAAATCCAAAGAATCGTCTTAAAATGGCTGTGGTAGAGGGAGCAAAAGAGGCAAAAAGTGCCTTTGCAAAACTTCTTAAGAGTAAAGATGGAGCTTATGAGCTTATAGCAGCAAAGCTTTTTAGTGGGCGCACGCATCAAATAAGAGTCCATTTGGCTTCGCTTCATCGGCATATTTTAGGAGATAGTTTATACGGTTTTAAGAGCAAAAAAGTTACAATACCCAGAGTATTTTTGCACGCTTATATCCTCTATTTGGAGCATCCGATTAAAAAAGAGCGTATGCAATTTGTGGCCTCAGTGCCTCAAGATATGCAAAAGTTTATTGAGCAAAGATTTGAGAGGGAGCTAATAGATGAGAAGATTGATCCAAATAATTTTGCTAGGTATTTTGATTTTTCTCACGGGCTGTGGCATACAGCCTCAACCAGCAAAGCGTAAAGTTGATTTAAGTTTGCCAAAAGTTCAAAAAATTCGTACATTAGCAGATATTACGACAGTAGCATTGGAGTGGACGCCATTTTATAGTGAGCGTATTGATGGATATGCAATCTATAGGGGAAGTGGAGGGAAGAAACTGCAGCGTATAGCAGTCATCAAAGATAGATATAGCTCCCATTTTCTTGATACAAATCTTAAGCCAAACATGCTCTATACTTATAGTATTACTACTTTTACAAAAGATAATAGAGAGTCTGCACCCAGTGAGCCTGTGAGTGTACGCACGCTGCCTATTCCAGATTCTGTACCTTTTCTTCAAGCTATTGATCATTTACCAAGAGAGGTGAAACTTATATGGCGTCCTCATCCAAATGCAAGAGTGAAGTGGTATATTATTGAAAGAAGTGAGCCAGAGAAGCAGAGCTGGAAAAATATTGCTACAATAAAGGGGAGATTAAATGCAGAGTATATTGATAGAGGATTGAAAGATAATAAGATCTATCTCTATCGAGTTTATGTTAAAACTTGTGATGGAATTGTATCAAAGCCTAGTAAGGTGATTGAGGCTTCCACCAAAGCAAGACCTCATATTGTACAGGGTTTGCAGGCTACTACAAATCTTCCAAAAAAGATTGTTGTACGGTGGCAGCCAAATCCAGAGCCAGATATTGTCTATTATAAGGTATATAAAAGTGTATTTGAGATTGGTCCTTATAGTGTAGCTGCCAAGGTGAAAAAGTTGGAGTATGAAGATCGTATTAAAGAGGATGGGGTAAAGAGATACTATAAAGTTACTGCAGTAGATAAGGATGGGTTAGAAAGCTTTAAACAAGATGTTCCAGTAGTTGGCAAAACACTCTCAAGACCTCTAAGTCCTGTTATTACAGACTATAAAGTAGAAAAAAGGAAGTTTGTGCTTAGTTGGAAGTCTCCGGATGGGCGTGCTGTCAAATATATAATAAAAAAGCGTGAGATTAACAATTTGTTAAATCAAAATGAGTTTATCTTTAAAAATATCACAGGGACAACTTTTACCGATACCAGATTGTTACCTGGAAGAAGATATATTTATGAGGTTTATGCCGTTGATGAGAATGGGCTTATATCAAAGCCAAGCCAAAAAATTGAGTTTAAGATAGAGGAGTAATGCCCCATATCGTTGTTAAAAATTATAAAGAGTTTTCTCTTCCTGCAAAGAGTGGAGAGTATGAATTTTTATGGATGGCACAGCCTCTTATAAATGCAAAGAGCAAATTGGTGGCAGTGCGCTGGAAAGGAAGAGAGTTTTTATTGGAGATAAAAAGAAAAGAGGATTACTATATTATTAAATCTGATAAAATTACGCGTGTCTCTCCTAATTATATTATTAAAGAGGCTCTAAAAAATTTTTGTCAATTGGCACAGTGTGAGGTTTTATATGACAATCTTGCAGCTCTAAAAAAGGGGCATAGTAGAAAATCGGAGGAGTTTTTCAAAGAGATCGATTTTTTTATAAAAGATTTTCCAACAGATAAAGAGATCTGGATAGAGATAGGATTTGGGAGTGGGAGGCATCTTCTCTATCAAGCTTCTTGGCATCCTGAAACTCTTTTTATTGGGATAGAGATCCATAAACCTTCCATTGAGCAGGTATTAAAGCAGATTGCCATAAAAAAGCTAAAAAATGTCTATGTTATCGATTATGATGCACGAGTTTTTTTGGAGTTTGTACCTTCCAATAGTGTGGCAAAGATCTTTGTGCATTTTCCTGTCCCTTGGGATAAGAAGCCGCACAGAAGAGTAATAAGCAAAAGTTTTATTCAGGAGGTGAAAAGGGTGCTCAAGCCAGGGGGTGTTTTGGAGTTGCGAACTGATAGTAGACTCTATTTTGATTATGCTTTCGATCTCTTTTTACAAGAAAAAAGAGTGAAATTGGAAGTTACAAAGAATATTGAGCCAGTTATAAGTAGTAAGTATGAAGATAGATGGATCAGGCTTGGTAAAGATATATATGATATTCGTATGCAAGCTCTTGAGCTCTCACCTCCATTGCAAAATAGTTTCGATTTTCGTTGGCAAAATCTTCACTATAAAGAGGCTCTTATAGAGGCTATAGATACAAAACCAAAAGTGTATGAAGATTTTTTTGTCCATTTTGAAAGAGTCTATAAAATAGAGGAGAAAAAGTATCTTATTGAGGTATCTTTTGGGAGTTTTGATAGACCAGAACATACATATATTCTGCTCTCTCAAGATGGAGCACGCTATTTTCCTATAAACCCTATTCCTTCGCAAGCAAATATAAAATCTCATAAAAAGATAGAAGAGTTGCTCAATGGCTAAGAATGTGATTATTGCAAAGGATCTCTATTTGGAGTATAAAAAGGATACTCCTATTATACGAGATTCAACTTTTTCTATTAAAAGTGGAAGCTTTGTTTTTATTACCGGTCCTAGCGGAAGTGGTAAAAGTACACTATTAAAATCTTTTTATGGAGAGCTCTCTCCTAAAAAGGGAATTTTGCAAATAGGTGGCGTCTCTTTAGTTGATATTAAATCTTCAAAGTTGGCTTTTTTAAGAAAATATTTGGGTATCATTTTTCAAGATTATAAACTTATTAAAGAGTGGACTGTCAAAAAAAATGTAATGTTGCCGCTGCTTATTGCAGGCTATAGCAAGAGTGTGTGTGAAGCGCAAACTGCAAGACTTTTAAAACATGTACGCTTGAGCGGCAAAGAGGATTACTATCCTTTAGAGTTGAGTGGGGGAGAGCAGCAAAGAGTAGCAATGGCAAGAGCGCTAGCCCATAATCCTGTTATTATTTTAGCAGATGAGCCTACAGGGAACCTTGATGAGTACTCCTCTAGAGTAATTTGGGGGTTGTTAGAAGGGGCTAATGAGCAGTTGGGAACCACAGTTGTAGTAGTAACACACTCTATTCCTTCTAACCTTAAAGTCCCCTATAAACATTTCTATATTGAAGAGGGGAAAATTTATGAAATCTCTTAAAAACCATATCTCCCTTATTATTCCGCTTTTTGCTATTCTTTTTGCACTGGAGTTCTATTTTATTGTTGATAAAGCCATTCATTATTATGAGAGTAAACTGAGTAAAGATTACTCTATAATCGTAGTAGCTAATAAAAAGCTCTCTATTGAAGAGATGAGAGTCTATGAGCCAGATATAGCCTCATTGCAAGAGCTAGATAGCTCTTTGGTAATTAAGCGGTTAAAGGCGAGTGGAATAGAGGTAGATTATAATGAGTTACGCAATTTTTTACCAAAATTTTATAAAATATCCTTACGCTCCTTTCCCTCCTCGCAAAAGCTTATACAGTTACGCAATAAATTATTGAAAGTAGAGGGGATTAAACGGGTGGAAACCTTTACAAAAGTACATGAGAAGATATATCGCTTTTTACTCTTTTTAAAAAATATTTCAAAGCTTTTTTTGATGATTATATTTGTAACCAGTATAATGCTAGTATTTAAACAGATAGAGATTTGGAATCTTGAGCATAGTGAAAGAATGTATATTATGGCACTCTTTGGTGCACCTCTTTGGATGCGTACAGCTATGCTTATTAAACTCTCTGTTATCGATACATTCATAAGTAGCCTCTTGGTGTATGCTCTTTATAGCTATTTTATAAATTCTGGTTACTTAATGGAGCTTTTAGGGGTAGAGCAGTTAGGTGTTAGTACCTCAGATCTTATTAAAGATGCTTTTTGGCTTTTTGCTCTGGGTCTTGTTATTTCGCTTTTTAATGTATTAGTAGTTTCAATAAGGCAGCCAAAAACAGTATGAGACGAGTTTTATATATACTTTTTTGTATTGTAGTCTTAGTAGTGTATGGGGGAGTTGACGCACAGATTAAAAGCTCTCAAAAGAGATTGCAGCGCACTACAAAAAAGGTAAAAGGGCTGAATGTCAAGTTAGCGAAGCTTGCAAAAGAGATTAGAAAATTGCAGCAAAGCTTAAAAACAATAGATGAGAAGTTGTTACAGCTTGATACCATTTTGCAAAAGATGAGTGAAGAGTATAAACAGAAATTGCAGGAGTATGAGAGTGTTAAAAAAAGCATTAAAGAGCTTACACAAAAGGAGATCAATCTTAGGGAGCATTTAGTACTGCTTATATCTAATGCTTTTTCAAAATCTCTACTTCTTACCTCTATCCAGCAGCCAACTCAAGAGGATGTACTTAAAGAGGAGATCTTAAAGGCTATTCAGCGTAGAGCCAATAGAAAATTAAAACTGGTAGGAAAAATATATAATGAGACCAAAAGAGCATTAAAAAGAGAAGAGAGAAGATTGGCACAGCTTGAAAAGGAGATGAAAAATCTCTTGCGTAAGCAAGAGGAGTTGAAACATCTTAAATCTCTTAAAGCTGCTAAAATTGCTCAATTGGATAAGGAGCAGGAGCGTTATAAAAAAGAGTTAAAAAAACTTCTTCAACAACAAGCCTCTTTAAGAAGAACACTGCATCGTCTAAAGATTTTAAAGCAGTCGCAACAAAGAGCTGCTGCCTCTTCAAAAATGCGGGTAAAAAAGTATGGGCAAAAGATTTATAAAGGGCTTCATACAGTCCGCTACAGAGGAAAGAAGACTATTGCGCCATTAGAGAAGTTTGTTATTGTAAAGCGTTATGGAGTCTATAAAGATCCTATCTATAATATTGAGATTCCCAATGAAAACATTGAGCTTAAACCTCTTACTCCCAATGCTAAAGTGCGCAATGTATTGAATGGTCAAGTTATTTTGGCAAAGTGGACTCCTCATCTTAAAAATGTTGTTGTAATTAAACATGCTCATGGTCTTTATACCATTTATGCTAATCTTGATCAAATTGCTCCTTTTGTCAAAAAGGGAAGAAGAATAAAAAAAGGCTATACAATTGGTAGGGTAAAATCAAAGCTTATTTTTGAGGTTACCAAAAATGATGCCAATGTCAATCCTCTTGACCTCATTCGTGTTAACTGATTTTTTTAGTCTTTTATTATCTAATTTTGGATAGAATTGGCAAACTTTTAAAAAGAGGATTGTAATGGTAAAAAGGGTGCTTATCAAGTTTTCAGGTGAAGCGCTTGCTAATGAGGATGGACACGGAATAAATAGTAAAACTCTTGAATTTATTGCCTCAGAGATTAAAAAGTTGGTTGATAGTGGCGTTGAGGTGGGAGTTGTCATTGGTGGCGGCAATATTATTCGAGGAGTAAATGCTGCAAAAGAGGGTATTATTAGGCGATCTTCTGGCGATTATATGGGGATGCTTGCCACTGTTATTAATGCTGTTGCTATTCAAGAGGCTCTAGAGCATTTTGGATTAAAAACGAGAGTACAAAGTGCAATTCATATGAAAGAGATTTGTGAGCCTTTTATTGTACGCCGTGCCATTAGGCATCTCGAAAAGGGGAGAGTAGTAATTTTTGCTGCAGGTACGGGTAATCCCTTTTTTACTACGGATACTGCTGCAACACTACGCGCTGCGGAGATTGGGGCTGAAATGATTATTAAAGCTACCAAGGTAGATGGAGTATATGATAAAGATCCAGCTAAATTTAAAGATGCCAAGAAGCTTTCTGTACTCACTTATGATGAGGCTTTGCAAGATAGTATTAAGGTGATGGATGATACCTCTATCGCTCTGGCAAAAGATAACGGTTTGCCTATAGTTGTATGCAATATGTTTGAAAAAGGCAATCTGTACGACATTATTGTTAATGGAAATTATAAAAAATGCTCAATCGTTACAGATAAGAAGGAGAAGTAGATGAGGTTGGAAAAGATTGCTGCAAAAGCTCTAGAGAGAGTAGGGTATGATAGGTATCTGTTATCCATTGCAGTAGCAAAAAGGGCAAATGAGTTGGCTACGGGCAGTATGCCTCTTATTGATGTAGATATAAAGCAGTATAAATATACCGATATTGCAATTATGGAGATAGCGGAGGGTAAAATTACAATAGGGGTGAAGAGAACTCCTCAATGAAAGAGATTATAGAAAAGGTTAAATCTGTTAAAGATGTAGAGGAGGCGCAAAGACTCCTCTTTGCTATCTGTCCTCATACCTCCCCAATTCAAGAGGCATTGGCATTTGCTAAAGATGCCCACAAAGGGCAGTATAGAAAGAGTGGAGAGCCTTATATCATACATCCTATTTTGGTTGCGGTGCTAACAGCCTATGTAACAAATGATAAGGCAATGGTTACTGCTGCACTTTTACATGATGTAGTAGAAGATACACCCTATACGATTGAAGATATTCAGAGCCGTTTTGGTAAGGATATTGCTAATTTGGTAGAGGGTCTTACAAAAATTGTTGAGATTAGAAGTGAAGAGCTTATTCCCTCTCACTCAAATGAGAAGCTTATCACTTCTGCTCTTAGTTTTCGTAAAATGCTTATTGCTTCTATTAAAGATGTACGCGTTCTTATTGTAAAACTTTGTGATAGACTTCATAATATGCTCACTTTAGATGCTCTACCTGCAAATAAACAAAAAAGAATAGCAGAAGAGACACTTGTTGTTTATGCTCCTATTGCTCATCGACTCGGAATAGCATCTATTAAAAATTTTTTAGAGGATTTGAGCTTTTACTACCTTTTTCCTGAGGAGTATAAAAAGATAGATAGATTTATTACCTCTCATAAGCTTGAGTTGCAGATGAAACTCAATGAATTTATTGATATAGTCAAAAAGAAGATTGTTCAAGAGGGAGGCATAAGAGCAGGCGATTTTGAGATTCTTTCTCGTATTAAGCACTACTACTCTATTTATCTTAAAATGCAGCGAAAAGGGATCTCTATTGAGGAGGTACTGGATCTTTTAGCCATTAGAATTTTAGTGCAAGAGAAGCTTGATTGCTATAAGGTGCTGGGTATCATTCATACCAACTTTAAACCTCTTATTATGCGCTTTAAAGACTATATCGCTGTGCCTAAAGAGAATGGCTATCAAACGATTCATACTACAGTCTTTGATAGAGCCTCTATATTTGAGGTGCAGATTCGTACATTTCAGATGCATAAAACTGCAGAGTTTGGTGTAGCAGCACACTGGAAATATAAGATGGGCGATGTTGGTGTCAATCTTGCATGGTTAGAGAATTTGCAGTATCAAAATGATAATATTGAGGAGTTTTATGAGTTAGTCAAAAACGATCTTTTTAGCGAAGATATTTCAGTCTTCTCTCCCAAAGGGGATGTCTTTACTCTGCCCAGAGGTGCAGTAGCTTTGGATTTTGCCTATGCAGTACATACAGATGTGGGTAATAGGGCAAAAGCAGCCTATATCAACAAGCAAAAAAGTACACTTTTAACAGAATTAAAAAATGGTGATATTGTAAGAATTGAGGTAGCAGATGAGCCGATTTTACGCTGTAGCTGGATAGATGCAGTCAAAACCTCCAAAGCAAAAGAGCAGATGAGACTGCTGTGTCGTCAAAAATTTAAAGAGATTAATGCTAAAGCTGCAATTAATATTTTAACCAGTGAGTTGAGAGTTACAAAAGAGGAGATTAAGGAGTGGATCAAAAAACATAATCTCACCTCCCAGCTGCATCGCATTGCAACAGAGATTAACTACCTTAAAGAGCTAAAAAATAGGTATTTAAGTGAATATCGCAAAGAGAAAGGGGTACTTTACCTTTTAGCCCCCAAAGCAGTGAAATTTGAAGAACAGGAGATTGAAAATTTTATTATTTATAGTAGTCATCCCATTGCTAAAGTGGAGTTTGATTACTGCTGCCATCCAAAAAGAGGTGATGAGATTGTAGCTTTTAAAGAGGGCAATAAAGCTATTGTTCATCATAAAATGTGCCATGTAGCCCAAAAACTTATTAATGAGGGCAAACCTATGCTCTATATTGAGTGGAAAAAGGATGGTCTGCCCCGCTTTAGACTTATTGCGCTCTTACCTGATCAAAAAGGGGCTTTGGCAAACTTTTTGCAATATTTAACCAAACTTGATATAAATATCATCTCTATTGAGCTTGGTAAAAATTTGGAGCAGACAAATCTGTGCGAAATAGAGTTTGAAGCTCTCATCAGTGATATAGAGATTTTGCGAAGTAAAATTGCTTCAAAAGTAAAAATTATAGAGTTTGTGAAATCAAGCGATGCGTATACTAAATAGGAGAGCAGATGATACAAGAGGCATTGGCGGAGATCAAAAGAGGGACTGCAGAGATTATTGATGAAGAGCGTGTAGAGCAGCTGTTAGAGGAGTATTTTGAAGAGGGTAAACCCTACTATGTAAAAGCTGGCTTTGATCCGACTGCTCCCGATTTGCATTTAGGACATACTGTTTTATTGCAAAAATTGGCTACTTTTCAAAAATATGGCGCAATTGTACAGTTTATTATAGGTGATTTTACTGCAATGATAGGTGATCCTACCGGTAAGAGCGAAACTAGAAAAAAGCTTGATCGCGAAACGGTGCTAAGAAATGCTGCAAGCTATAAAGAGCAGGTTTTTAAGGTATTAGATCCAGCAAAAACGCAAGTGCTTTTCAACTCCAAATGGCTAGATGCATTGGGGGCTAGCGGATTGGTAGAGCTTACTACCCTCTTTAGTGTGGCAAGAATGTTGGAGCGAGATGATTTTGAAAAGCGCTTTAAAGCAAATAAACCAATAGCAATAAGCGAGTTTATCTATCCTCTTTTACAAGGGTATGATAGCGTCTATCTCAAAAGTGATATAGAGATAGGTGGAACTGATCAAAAATTCAACCTTCTCATGGGGCGCCATCTCCAAAGAAGCTATGGTATAGGAAAAGAGCAGGCAGTTTTGATGATGCCTATTTTAGAGGGACTTGATGGTGTGCAGAAGATGAGTAAATCTCTTGGTAACTACATAGGTGTTACCGAAGAGCCTAATACAATGTTTGCTAAGCTTATGAGTATATCAGATGAGCTTATGTGGCGCTACTATGAGCTTTTGAGCGCAAAAAGTCTTGAAGAGATTGAGACATTAAAAGAGGGGGTAGCTCAAGGAGAAGTACATCCAAAATTTGCCAAAGAGCTTTTGGCAATGGAGATAGTAGCAAGATACCATAATGAAGAGGCTGCCAAAGAGGCAAAAGATGAGTTTGATAAGGTACATAAAAAAAATGAGCTTCCAAGTGATATGCCAGAAGTGAGTCTGCAAGGTCCTATTTGGATCGCAAAAGCGTTAGTAGAGGCTGGGCTTGAGCCATCTACTTCTCAAGCTCGACGCGATATTCAAGCAGGAGCCGTGCGTATTAACAAAGAAAAAGTGCAAGATAAAGATCTGCATCTAGAGAGTGGCGAGTATATAGCACAAGTTGGCAAGCGAAAATTTGCCAAATTAAAGGTTTTATAATGGGTTTTGCACCGCTAAAAATTGGAAAATATACCATAAAATATCCTATCATTCAGGGTGGGATGGGTGTTGGTATTAGTTGGGATAGGCTTGCAGGAAGTGTAAGCAAAGAGGGGGGGCTTGGAGTTATTAGTGCTGTTGGCACAGGTTATTATGAGAATAAGAAGTATATAGAAAAAGAGGTGGCCGGCAGACCCCTTGAGACTATTAACTTCTACTCCAAAAAAGCACTTTTTAAGATTTTTGAAAATGCTAGAAAGATTTGCGCTGATGCACCTCTTGGGGCAAATGTGCTCTATGCCATTAACGATTATGGCAGGGTGGTAAGAGATGCTTGTGAAGCAGGAGCCAATATTATTATTACGGGAGCAGGGCTTCCAACTAATATGCCAGAGTTTACCAAAGATTTCTCTGATGTTGCTTTGGTACCCATTGTCTCAAGTGCAAAGGCCTTAAGAATTATCTGTAAACGCTGGAGTAGCCGTTATAAAAGAGTCCCAGATGCTGTTATTGTAGAAGGGCCTTTAAGTGGGGGGCATCAGGGTTTTACCTATGAGCAGTGTTTTATGGAGGAGTATCAGCTAGAAAATATTGTGCCCCAAGTCATAGAAGAGGCTAAAAAGTGGGGAGATATTCCGATAATAGCTGCTGGTGGTATTTGGGATCATCAAGATATTAAGAGGTTTTTAGATATGGGGGCTGCAGGGGTACAGATGGGTACAAGATTTATTGGTACCTATGAGTGTGATGCAAGTGATACCTTTAAAAAGATTTTGTTAAATGCAAAAAAAGAGGATATTATTTTGATGAAGTCACCCGTGGGTTATCCTGCAAGAGGAGTACGCACTAAACTTATAGAGCTGGTTGAAAAAAGAGAGGGCCCTGCTATTAAATGTATTAGCAACTGTGTAGCTCCTTGCCATAGAGGAGTAGAGGCAAAAGCGGTTGGATACTGTATAGCAGACAGACTAAGCGATGCCTATATGGGTGATGAGGAGTTGGGTCTCTATTTTAGTGGAGCCAATGGATATAGGCTAAATGAGTTAATAAGCGTAAAAGAGTTGATGCAAAGACTTATCGAAGGGGAGTAGTTATACGATTTTTTGTGGTTCTTCTTATAAGCTTTCTTTGGTTGCAAGCTTCTTCCATTTCTAAACAGTTAGAAGAGGCTTACTATCTTTGTGCTGCTAAAAATTTACAAAGAAATGCACGAGGTCTTAATAGTTTTAAATCTTTATATATTAAATCGCTTATAAAAAATGATGAGAAACTCACTATAAAGGCTTTAAGAGGATTAATTAAGTGCTCAAAGCTTCTAGGGCTCTCTACGAAAGAGTATCAAATAGAGCTTGATGCTTTGCAGGGGAAAAAGAGTTCTGTTACAAGTAAAAAGTCAAAAAAGAGGGGCAATGCACTTAAAAAAGTTGTTTTGCGAAAAGGGTATATAGAGTTCTATTTCGATTTTCCACTTAAAAAAGAGTTGATACACCAATCCAATTTGGCATATAAGAGAAAAAGGCTCTATAAAGAGATTTATGATATTGGAGGTAGGTTAGAGGCTAAGCGTCATATCTATAGGTTACGAACTATTAAGCGTATGAAGATTGCTCAATATACCCCAAAAAAACTTCGTATTGTTTTTGAGCATAGTAGACCTTTTGGTACCTCTTATAAATTAGTTGGCAAAAAATTGATTGTTTATCTGCATAAAAAGCCTATTAAAAAGAGTGTAAAAATCACAAAAGAAGAGATTTTTAGTCCCGATTCTTTTGTAGAGCAGAACTCTCAAAGAGTTATTGTGATTGATCCAGGCCATGGAGGAAAAGATAGTGGAGCTATTGGATATAAGAAGAAACGAGAAAAAGATATTGTATTGCAAATTGCAAAAAAGGTCTATAAAAAGCTTAAAGCCCAAGGATATAAAGTCTATATGACAAGAAGAGGGGACTACTTTATTCAGTTGCATGATCGCACAAAGTTTGCTAACAGAGTCAACGCCAATCTTTTTATATCTATTCACGCAAATGCTGCTCCCAAAAAGAGTAAATATCTTAGTCTCAAAGGAGTTGAGACCTTTTTTCTCTCACCTGCTAGAAGCAAGAGAGCAAAAAGAATAGCTGCATTGGAAAATAAGGTTGCAATGGAGCATTTAAGCTACTATAGTAAAAATGTCTTTTTAAATTTCATTAATAGAGAAAAGACTATACAATCAAATAAATTGGCAATAGATATTCACAGAAGCGTCTTGTATGAAATTCGCAGACGCTACAAAGTAGAAGATGGAGGAGTTAGACCTGGTCCATTTTGGGTGCTTGTGGGAGCGCAGATGCCAGCTATTTTATTGGAAGTTGGCTATATCACAAATCCCACAGAAGCAAAAAGATTGAGTAGTCCCTATTACCAAGAGCTTATAGCAAGAGGTATTGTATCCGGAGTTACCAACTATTTTAGGCATAATGAGTAGCGCAAGCAAAAAGCTTGCATCTACTTATAGTTATCTATTGCCTCTTGAAGGATTTTTGCAGCTTCATCTTTACTTTTATACTCTTTAACTTTAACCCACTTATTGGGCTCAAGGATTTTATATGTTTCAAAAAAGTTTTTGATTTTATCAAGAGTGTGTTTTGGCAAGTCATCTATATCTTTTATCTCTTCATAGGTAGGATCCACTTTTGTTACAGGCACTGCCAAAAGCTTCTCATCCATACCGCTCTCATCCTCCATCACAAGCACACCAATAAGTCGGCACTTAATAACGCTGCCGGGATTTAAAGGATAGTCAGTAAGTACCAAAATATCAGCAGGATCGCCATCTGCAGCTAATGTGTTTGGTACAAAACCGTAATTTGCTGGATAATACATTGCACTGTACATTACCCTGTCTACAAATATTGCTCCACTCTCTTTATCCACCTCATATTTGATATTTGAGCCGTAAGGAATCTCAATTAAAGCGTGTACTTTATCTGGATTTTCACCACAACCTATTTTATTTATATTCATAATAAAACTCCTATCAAAAATATGCTAAATTATTATTATAATAAATTTTGGTTAAAGAGTTTATCCTCCAAGCCCAAATACATTAGATAGCGTATTAATATAATTAAAGTAGCCAGTAATTGCTACAGCTTCCAAAATCTCTTTGTCACTCCATCCATAGGATTTGAGTCTCTCAATATCCTCTTTTGTGATTTTGTAGTTATCCTTTTTGGAAGCGCGTATACAAAACTCTAGAAGTTTTTTTGTTTTATTATCTGTATGCATAGCATCAATCCCTTGCAAAATCTCCTCAATCTGCTCTTGAGTAAGTCCTAGCATCTTTGCGATATTTTTATGCACATCCACGCACATCTTGCAGCTGTTCTCTTTGGAGATAAGCAGAGCAATTGCCTCTTTGATGTAGTAGGGCAGATTGGTCTGTTTAAGCAGGTAGTTTTGCACCATTGTATCAGTTGCGTTATAGATATTCTCATCAATTGCCAAAAGCTTGAAAATCTCTCCTAAAGAGCCTGTTTTTTCTAGAATTGGGCGGGCTTTTTCTTGAATTGATGCGGGCATCTCTTCAAATTCTGGAAGTTTTATATGAGCCATATTCTCTCCTTTATCCTAATAATTCATATTCAATTTCATACTCTATGTCGCTAAAAGAGTTTGCTAACAGATTGTCGATTTTGGTAATTTTATTATTTGCTATATTTTCATTTGCAGCAAAAAAAAGAAGTGCTAATGTAGCCTCTTTGGCATATTCACCGCTTAAATCTGCTATGGCTATATTTTGGTGTTTGAGCCTATCTTTGATGGAGTTAAGGATTTTGCGTCTACCCTTGAGCGAGGAGATATAGGGGAGTTGCAGCGTAATAGTAGCATAGACTATAAGCATTCCTCTTCTTTATAGGCAAAGCCTCTTTTTTGCACCTCTTTGATAAAAAAATCTATCCACTTTTTGGCTTTCTGTTTGTCGGGTGAGGCTATAGAGATGCTATCTTGATATTTTGAGCCTTTGATAGCCGGTAGTGAAGAGAACTCCACATCTTTTGGGATCTGCTTCATAATATCTAATAGATCATTCTCGCTTGCCTCTACGCAGATAGTATAGCGATAAAGCTTTTTGGGGCTAAACTTTTGCAACGCCTCTTTGATCATAGGGTGAGCCATCTGGGGAAAACCTGGCACAAAGAAGAATCGAGCTTCTAGATAAAATCCCGGCACATTATTGATGGGATTGTGCAAAAGCTCTGCCCCCTTTGGCAACATCGCCATATTGATGCGATGAGGATAGGCAGCCTCTTTAAACTGCTCTAAAATGCGCCTTTTTGCCTCTTGATGCATATAGAGCTTCCCATCGCCAAAGACTTTGGTAGCAATCTCTCGTGTATAATCATCCGGCGTTGCGCCAATACCGCCAAAGCTAAACATTACGCTATTGGAATCTCTTTTGACAAGCCTAAAAACCTCTTCCATAAGCTTTGGATCATCTTCGAGCACAAAAGAGGCTTTGAGTTTAAAGCCTCTTTGTAGCAGCTCATTGCGTAAGAATTTAAAATGCTTATCCTCTCGTCTTCCATTCAAAATCTCAGTGCCAATAATGACAGCGTAAAAGTTAGGATTCATTGGCTTTGTCAAGGATAAACTCCTCTACATCTTTGACAATCTCTTCAATGCTTCTTTCACCATCAATCTTTTTAAGCAACCCCTTTTGCTCATAAAACTTCTCAATCTCAGGAAGAGGCTCAAGATAGACTCTCATCCTATTGTTAAATACCTCTTCATTGTCATCTGCACCCCTTGCTCTGCCAAGTACGCGCTCTTTTGCAGTCTCTTCGCTTACAACAATCTCAATGACTGCTTTGAGCTTAATATCAGGATTTTCCTCTAACATCTTCTCTAGTGCCTGCATCTGCTCTACGCTTCTTGGAAATCCATCAATGATAATAATATCTTTGTCGCTGTTTAAGATAGCCTTTTTGATTGTATCCATTACAATCTCAAGGGGTACAAGTTTGCCTTGATCAATATAGCTAGCAATTGTCGCACCAAGGACTGATCCGCTTGCAACTTCTGCTCGCAAAAGATCTCCTGTGGAGTAGTGTACGATTTTATCGCTATGGTGTTTTGCCACAAGTTGGGCATCTGTGGTTTTGCCGCTGCCTGGTGCTCCAATAATCAAAAATAGTTGTTTCATCTGTGCTCCTTTATCTTTTTGACCTCTATTTTTTTAGCCTGTCCTCTGCAAAGGGCAAGCTTTACTCCATTGACCTCTACTTGGATAGGTCCAAAAAAGCTCTTATTTAATACTTTTACAGTATCGCCTTTTCTAAATCCCATAGACTCCAGTTTGCAGGCAAACTCATCACAACCCTTCTCAAAGCCCACAACTTTTACTAACTCGTTACTTTTTGCCTCGCTTAGTTTCATACCTTTTTGGGCTCTCTTATCCTTATGTGAAGTTCTTTAAGTTGCTCGGGATCTACCGGGCTTGGTGCGTTGGTGAGCAGACATTGGGCTTTTTGTGTTTTAGGAAATGCGATCACATCTCTAATATTATCTTTTTTGCTCAGCAGCATTACAAGCCTATCAAAACCCAGTGCAAATCCTCCGTGAGGCGGAGCGCCATACTGCAAAGCTTCTAGTAAGAAGCCAAACTTCTCTTTGGCTTCCTCTTGGCTGATGCCTAAAATCTCAAAGATTCTCTTTTGAATCTCGGTTTTATGGATACGAATACTCCCGCCCCCTAGCTCAACGCCGTTAAGCACAATATCGTATGCTTGGCTAGTCATTGCCTCAATATCCTCTGTGTCGATATTTTTTGGCATTGTAAATGGGTGGTGCAAGGCTTTAATTTTAACCTCTCCCTCTTCAATCTCAAACATAGGAAAATCTACAATCCAGACAAACTCAAACTTTTCATTATCAATAAGCTCAAGCCTTTTTGCAAGCTCATCTCTTAATCTTCCCATATAATCTAGCACTACTCTTTTTTTGCCTGCTCCAAAAAAGATTAAATCCCCCTCTTTTACACTACATCGCTGCACCAAAGCGCTTTTTTCCTCTTCGCTTAAAAACTTAACGATAGGTCCTTGCAATTCGCCTCCAGCCTTGACCTTTACCCAAGCCAAGCCTTTAGCGCCAAATTTTGCCACAAAATCGGTAAGAGCATCTATATCTTTTCTACTAAGTCTATCTGCTCCACCGGGCACTGGCAGGGCTTTAATGCGGTTAATATTTTTAAACTGGGCAATTTCACGAAATACTTTTAGCTCAGTATCTTCAAAAATATCTATTACATCCACCAATTCCAAACCAAAGCGCAGATCCGGCTTGTCGCTGCCATATTTCTCCATCGCCTCTGCATAGGACATTCTTTTAAATGGAGGCTTTACCTCAATCCCGCTGGCTTTGAAAATCTCTGCAATAAGCCCCTCTGCAATTGCAATAACTTCATCCTCTGTGCAAAAGCTCATCTCCACATCTATCTGGGTAAACTCTGGCTGTCTATCAGCTCGTAGGTCTTCGTCTCTGAAGCACTTTGCTATCTGAAAGTAGCGATCAAATCCTGCTACCATCAAAAGCTGTTTAAAGAGCTGGGGAGATTGGGGAAGAGCGTAGAACTCTCCTGGATAGAGTCTGCTTGGCACTAGATAGTCTCTTGCCCCCTCAGGCGTTGATTTGGTAAGGATTGGTGTCTCAACCTCCAAAAAGCCGTTTTTATCTAAAAAGTTTCTAGCAGCAATGGCTACTTTGCTGCGCAGCTGAAATGTATGAAAAGCATCTTTTGTGCGCAGATCTAAGTAACGATATTTTAAGCGAATTTCCTCATTTACACTGGTATCGCCTATTAAAAATGGCAGAGGCTCGCTCTCATTTTCGATACACAACTCTTCTACAACCACCTCAATTTTGCCGGTTTTAAGTTTTGGGTTTTCTAGCCCCTCTCCTCTTAGTCTTACTTTGCCTTTAGCAATTAATACATACTCATCTCTGACTCTGGTAGCTGTTTTATGGGCTTCTTGGCTGTCGGCTGGATCGCATACTAGCTGCACGATACCGCTTTTATCTCTTAAATCGATAAAAATAACCCCTCCGTGATCTCTATAGCTATTAGCCCAACCGCAAAGCACAACCTCTTTGCCAACATCCTTCTCGCTCAATTGGGCACAGTAATCTGTTCGCAATCGTCATCCTTTAAATTTTTGGCTCAATTATACAAAAATTAAACTTTAACATATGTTACAATATGGCAAAAAAAGAGTTGTAGGATGGATATTAAGTGTGCGGGTATAGTGATAAAGCCAGGAGGGTATGAGCTTAAAGATACATATAGAAAAATAAAAAAGGCTTTTGAGAAAGAAGGGATTACAATCCTTTTGGATAGATCCAGCGCACAGATAATTGGAGAAAAGGATGGCAAAAGCTTTGATGAGTTGTGCCAGGAGTGCGATATTCTTATCTCTTTAGGAGGAGATGGCACATTAATAAGTGTAGCGCGAAGAAGCTATCCATACCATAAGCCGGTATTGGGTATTAATGTGGGGACTTTGGGGTTTTTAACTGATATTAAGCCCGGTGATGTGGAGAGTTTTGTTAAAAGGCTTAAAAAAGGGGAGTATCGCATAGATACTAGAATGATGATAGAGATCTCTATTTTGGGTAAAAAGGAGAAGATTGTCTCTTTTAATGATGTTGTCTTTACCCGCCCAGCAGTCTCAAAAATGATCTATATTGATGTATTTATAGAGGATGCTTTGATGAATAGCTACTATGGTGATGGGCTCATTATCTCTACGCCAACAGGATCTACTGCTTATAACCTTTCAGCAGGTGGACCCGTAGTCTATCCCTTCTCCAACGATTTTATCTTTACTCCCATCTGTCCCCACTCACTAACCCAGCGCCCTTTAGTGTTGCCTGCAGTCTTTGAGTTTCGCATCACCACCAAAAGCAAATCAGCTCTAATCGTAATTGATGGGCAGGATATGTATGAGTTTACTCCCAAAGATATAGTTGTGGTAAAAAAGGCAGAAGTTGGCGCAAAGCTCATTCATCGCAAAGAGCGCAACTACTTTGATGTGTTGCGTGAAAAGCTTAATTGGGGAATATGATTTGATTAAGAGACTTTATGTAAAAGAGTATCTCTCTTTTGAAGAAGCGGTATTGGAGTTTCAAAAGGGGTTAGTGGTCTTTACCGGTCCTAGTGGAGCTGGCAAGAGTTTATTGATGAGAGCTCTGTTGGCGCTACTTGGATTTATCACTCCTCAAGCAAAGGTGAGTGAGATTATAGTAGATATGAAACTACCTTTAGAGAATTTTGGAATCCAGATAGATGAAGAGATAGTAATAAGGGCTCTAAAAAAGGAGAAGAGTCGCTTTTTTATTAATAACCAGACTGTATCAAAAAAGCTTTTGCAAGAGATTTTTCGCTCCAAAATATCTTATCTTAACCAGAAAGATTTTGCCTTTTTTGCCAGTGAGAATATCATTGCTCTTTTGGATAGATGGCTTGGTAAAGAGCATCAGCAAAAAATAGAGGAGTATCAAAAAGCATTTAGTGAGTATGAGAGAATAAAAAAAGAGTTGCAAAAGTTAGAAGAAAAAGAGCAAAGATCTTTGGAGCTTAAGGAGTTTTTGGAGTTTGAGATAGGAAAAATTGAGCAGATTGATCCTAAAGTTGGGGAGTATGAGGAGCTTTTGGAGATAAAAAAGAGCCTATCACAAAAAGAGAAGATTGTCCAAAGTATTCAAGAGGCTGAGGGGATTTTTGAGTATGAGAGCAAAGTAGCCCAAGCCCTTGCTTTGATGGAGGAGGATAGCGCCTTTTTTGATGAGGCTATGACTCAGCTAAGGGAGCTCTTTTTTAGTCATGAGCAAAAGTTGCAAGAGCTAGAAGTTGTAGATATAGAGGAGATTTTAGATAGGATCGAAAAACTTGCTTATCTTAAGAGGCGTTACGGCTCTATTGAGGAGGCTTTAAAAGTAAAAGAGCAGAAGAGAAAGGAGCTAGAGGCTTTAGAGCATCTTAATAGCACCAAAGAGGCGCTACAAAAGGAGCGAGAGGCTTTGCGTTATAAGCTAAAAGATATGGCTAAAAAAATAAGCAAAAGCCGCAAAGAGGGGGGGCAAAAGCTCTTACAAAAGGTTAATGAGTATGTAAAGCAGCTTAAACTCCCAAGAACCTCTATAGAGTTTCGTCAAAAAGAGCTTACCCCTTTAGGAGTAGATATTGCAGAGGTGCGATTAGACGGGGTAGCTTTTAAAGATATTAGCTCAGGAGAGTATAACAGATTACGCTTAGCCTTTTTGGCAGCTGCCAAAGAGGGAG